>NZ_JBDNLG010000164.1:0-1818 GCF_047718355.1 Ethanoligenens sp. | reverse complement strand
ATATTGTACAAGTCAAATTATAACATATGGTTTTATGAATGTATAGTTTCTAAAAAATATCTCAAAGTAATTTCACATTGCCTTCACAATTTGTTTTTAATGATGTGGAACTTTCTTCCACCTTTGTCGGTTCTCCGTCCTTTTCATATTCTCATACGGTTCTTTGACCATTTGTGTTTTTGGTGCGCGCGGTAAAACGCTTTACAAGGTTGGTGAAAAACGATATAATAACGCAGATAGCCTGTTGTCTCTGCATCTCGCTTTTATCGCGGGACTGCGGAAATATTTTACTTTTCCACAAATACAATGGATATTGATATAGAGGATGGTTGGTTTGCTTCAATTTGAAGAATTGCGTTTACGGCTGGAGAACATGCGCCCCGATATCGAAGATTTGGGCCGCGCACTGGGTCTGGATACCGCGCGCGCCGAAGTACGGGAACTGGAAGAAAAAGCGGCGCAGCAAGAATTTTGGAACGATATTGAAAATTCGCAAAGTGTCCTGCAAAAAACACGCCAATTAAAGGACAAGATCGCCTCGTATGAATCGCTTTGTCAAAAAACAGAGGATACCCTTGCCCTGATTGAACTGGCAGACGAGGAAGCGGATGAATCGGTGCTGGAAGAAGCAACCGACGCCGTGGACAGTGTGCGTGCGCAGATTGACACCATGCGGCTGGCTACGCTGCTCACCGGTGAATATGATGCCAAAAACGCCATTCTCACGTTCCACGCGGGCGCAGGCGGCACCGAGGCGCAGGACTGGGCGGAAATGCTCTATCGCATGTATACCCGTTGGGCAGAGCGGCATGGCTTTACTGTCAAAGTGCTCGATTATCTGGACGGCGAGGAAGCGGGCTTGAAAAGCGCCTCCATCCTCCTGGAGGGCCTCAACGCCTACGGCTATTTGAAATCGGAGATCGGCGTACACCGTCTGGTGCGTGTGTCGCCGTTTGACGCATCGGGGCGGCGGCACACATCATTCGCCTCGGTGGAAGTCATGCCCGAAATTGACGATACCATCGAAATCGACATCCGCCCGGAAGACCTCAAAATGGACGTGTTCCGCAGCAGCGGCGCCGGCGGTCAGCATATTAACAAAACATCTTCCGCCGTGCGCTTGACCCATCTGCCCACCGGCATTGTGGTATCTTGCCAAAATGAGCGCAGCCAGCATCAGAACCGTGAGATGGCCATGCGGATGCTCAAATCTAAACTCATCGAAATCAAAGAGCGGGAGCACTATGACAAGATTGAGGACATCAAAGGCGTGCAAAAAGAGATCGCATGGGGTTCGCAGATTCGCTCTTATGTGTTCATGCCTTACACCCTGGTCAAAGACCACCGCACCAACTTCGAGAGTGGCAACATCAACGCGGTGATGGACGGCGATTTGGATGGTTTTATCAATGCCTACCTCAAAGCTGTTTCACTCGGGCAGGTCGAAAGTAACAAATAATTTTAATTTTTCGGAAAAATCGCAAAAAATTGCCTTGTGTATTTTATCTGCCACGGCGCAAAATAGAACTGCACCTGAAAATGGTGCAAATCACTGAAAATGTGAACAGGGGGTCTTGGATATGAGCAGGCACCCGATGATGAGTGAAAAACTCAAATATGAAATTGCCCGCGAGCTTGGCGTCGATCAGGTTGTCCGGCAAGAGGGCGGCTGGGGTTCGGTTTCCAGCCGTGACTGCGGCAACATGGTACGAAAAGCCATTGAAATAGCGGAACGGCAAGTTTCAAAATAAATCTACGGTTCAAATGCCGTGGGAAACCATCTGAACGGTAAAACCTGTGCATCCCGGGATCTAAAAG
>NZ_JBDNLG010000163.1:0-1823 GCF_047718355.1 Ethanoligenens sp. | reverse complement strand
AAAAATAGCGGCCTGTGCCTGGGCTCTGGTCGCATAATGCTCGTGATAAACCATTGCCAGCTCGATCGTGCTGAAAAGGATTCAGCGCAGGCGTTGTCGTAAGCGTGCCTTTCCGGCTCATGCTGGGAATGATGCGGTTTCGCAGTAAAAGGGCCTGATAGTTCCAACTGGCATGGAGACTTCCAAAACACGGCACCTCTTTTCCACAGAATGCTCCCCGCTGCGTTGTCGGATTATTTCGTATTTCTTCTCTGGCTTTGACTGAAAGTGACGTCACTTTTTTAGGATCTCTACCGTGTCCTCCATATCCGCCTTATCTTTCCGGAGCTGGCGGTTCTCCTCCTCCAACTGCCGCAGACGAACTTTTTCGGCGTCGTGGCTGTTCGATTCTGCGGCAAGTGCAGCACTTCCACCTCCCTTCCATTTCAATTCGTTTAGAGTATAATGCATTCTTTTAAATTCAATCATGGGCAATTGTTCTTTGCTATTCATAATTTATTTCTATCCGCAGGAAATACGATATGTAATTGGCTACGCACCTCATCCATAATAGACAGAGCCATTTCTGAATATCTGTTATAGTCCCCTGATTTCTGAGAGGAAGTAACCATACGTATAAATGTATTGATCTCATAAGTCATATCTGAAGATTGCGGATGAATTTGCAGAATTTCATGGGCTCCATTTTTATAAAAGATTTCAATTTTTTGTGGGTTACTAATCATTTCAATATGCATGCAGCCATTCTCCCCTTGTATTTCGGACGGATTTTGGGAATCCGTTATCTTGGAATAGATAAGTTCAGCAAGCATACCGTCGTAGGTTGCAAGAATCGTACCTTCTCCATCGATACTGTCTGGCAGTTGGATACCAGCCGCTTGTATTTTTCGAGGCAACCCAAACAAATACAGCATGACATTGATGCAATAAACACCGATATCCATCAATGCCCCATTGGAAAGCAATGGGGCGAATGCATTTTCAATGACACCCATCTTAAACTTGTCATATCGAGAGGAATATTGGCAGTAATTTAGAGTGGCCCTGCGAATTATACCGAGCTTTTTCAGCGAATTACGTATGAGTGTAACGTTGGGATTAAAAATGGGACGCATGGCTTCCAAAAGTACCACACGGTTCTCATTGGCAGCTTTCAGCATTAGCTGCAACTCGTGACTGTTGGAAGCTATCGTCTTTTCGCATAATACATTTTTACCTGCGTTTAGCATAAGCATCGCCTGCTCATAATGAAGGCTGTTTGGACTTGCAATATAAACGGCATCGATCTCTTTGCAGGCGGCAAGCGTCTCTAAATTATCAAACCACATGGCGGCATTATATCTTTGCTTATATTCCTGTGCTCGTTGTTTATCTCTGGAATAGTAACCTGCAAGTGTAAATTCATCGCAAAGCTTTGCCGCCTCTAAAAATCGTTCGGCAATAAAATTACTTCCTATCACTGCAAAACGTACCATTACACTACCCCCTAAATTCAATGAAATTTCATAAGATTCGGTACTGAATTTTTCGATACTTAATTCATTCTCAATGCTATCATTATTCCGATTCTGCTATTAAATATGCCTTCTAAAAGACATCAAACAAAGCCTTATTGGTTAATTACAATTATCTGCATTAAAAGAACGTTATCCCAAACTCCGTGGAAATTGAAAGTGACAACTCCAGGTATAGTCTGATAGACTATACGGCGACTAGAGCAAAACCCAAGGAATAGTTACTCAATGGAATCATACCAGAAATCACAGAAGACCGTTAAGGAAGTGCAATATAGCTCCTAAAATGCTAGCAGATAAGGACAAGAG
>NZ_JBDNLG010000162.1:0-1826 GCF_047718355.1 Ethanoligenens sp. | reverse complement strand
ACCCAAATTATTTCATTAATATCGGACAGACGTTTTTATGGAAAAGAAAACATTTGTTTCAGTATTTCCTCGCAGGAAAAACGCCATATCCAGAAATCAAAATCAAATATTTGATTCAGACACACGTCCAAAGCAATCCTGGAACACGATATGAAATCTCTTCTCTAACTGATAGAGGAACCGAAGCAAGAACCCGCAGAAACTCTTCTGCAGTTGGTGCAACTGCAGCGCTTACGAGCCACACGAGAATATCGTGAGAAGTTGTCTCTTTCCCGGGGACAAAAGAAAGCGGAGCACGATTAGAACCGTAGAAAATATTCTCAACAGGAAGCAGCGTGAATTTCTCCCATCCGCCTACTTCACGACGTTCTGCCGCGACCTGCTCAATACCCTGCGGTTGATTTTCAGTCGGGTTAGGAATGAAAACAAGATGTAGATTAGTGACAGGGTTATAAGCAGCGTATTGCCCTTCTCCAAAGGACCGAAGACTATAGACGAGTTCGCTTGCAAGACGATCATCTCGCTGCATGCGAATAAGACGATGAGTTCCGGGTTGTCCATCTTCCTCGTAAAAGAATGTCACAGCATTTGGCGTATCGTCGTGGACGGCCGCATAAACCGGAATCAGATGACTTTGTTCAGCAATCTCTGCCGTTGTGTGCATGATACGGTTTTCATGAGGGAGAAGGTAGAGACTGGTATCAAAAGCTGACTTCACCTGAAAAACCGTTGCTGCTCCATCTCCGCGAGGAGAGAACATGTTTCCGCCTTCGACCTTGTACCAGGTATCCCGTAGCGTCGAGATGGCACGGTCAAGCATTACACGGTAAATATCTCGCAATATACGGTGAGTTTGACCGATGAAGCGCAACGGCTCGTAGTCCGCCAGTTCATTGCGATTAAAGTGTTCCCAGTACACCGTGGAATCGCCAACGTCAGCATTCAAACGTCTTTTGATCCGCTGGATATAATGTTCCATGCTTCGGCAGATGTAATGCATGACAAAGGCATCGTTCCAATCGATGTCCTGGTTTGCATCCTGTCCATTGACCAAACGGCCGTCAGGTCTGACGTAACGATCTACGGGAATGTCATACCAATGAGGATTATGATAGTGCCCCCCCATCTTTTCAGGACGCACAAAGCTTTTGATCAGCCGATTATCGCCCAATTCAGGTGTTGAGTGCTGAACAAACGCTTCAACTGTCGTGATTTTGGGCCTTACAACGCGACCAGAACTTCCTTGAATACGCCAGGACAGAGCAACTGCGTCAGCATGGTCGAATTTTGAAAAAAACTCGGGCAAGCTGTCCTGACGCTTCAGATAGACATACTCGTCACCATCAAGAAATCCGATCCAGTCGTACTGACCTTTGGCCATTTCAGCCGCAGCCATGAAGCTTTTCCGCTGCCTCTGATAGAAATCAGGCTCCTCAATAGGATCTGTCCGCATAGCTCTGATATCGCAGACAGATGCGGCAGATTGGATAATTTCCCAAGTTCCGTCTGAAGAATGATCATCAAAAATGAAAAAAGTTTTGACGCCCAGAGCTCTGTGCCAGGCAATCCATCCCGCAATGTCAGAAAACTCATTTTTGACAAAAAGCGCTATTGCTACGGTTGGAAAAGCCGTCATCTGCCTAGATCCACTTCAAAATGACCAACACGGTAAGTCTGATTACATTAACACCTAAGTGGGAAAAACCATATCACTCAGGTCTCATTAACCCAAATGCGGCCTTAAAACCGTAATCGGTTTGTATTTTTTTACGAAATATAATATTTTTAAATTATGGTCTAACAATGATCATAACAACAATAATAAC
>NZ_JBDNLG010000161.1:0-1996 GCF_047718355.1 Ethanoligenens sp. | reverse complement strand
TCTTTATGCCTATAGTCATACTAAATTATTTTAATTATAAATAAATCGTTTTATCTACTGTGTGATGCATTTTAGCACTCAATGCATCACAAAATGCATCATGCCTTTCTCCCCCATCCCTGCCCTGCTATACTTATCCCAGGGGTGTCATCATGGATTATGACATTGGAGAAGTCAAGAATGGTGCAGAGCGTGAACACCCCAAAGTCACGGTTAAGCAGCGAGACCTTTCGCAGCCTGCCGATACACGGTAGGCGGTAAGCCGCCCGGATTGCTGGTATAAATGCGGATGCGGTACCGTTTGCAGCACATTTTAATGCCAATGCGAGATGCGCTACTGATCTGTTAACAGGACAAAAGCATGATTTTGGAGGCGGAAGCGAATTGCCGCCCTATAGCGCGGCCTATTGGAAAATCTAGGGAATCGTGGTAGTCAATTGTAGACAAATGTGTGTCAACTGGTATCTCCGGGTGTTTTGGGATACTGGAGGCGGACAGAGTAAAGAGGAAACGTTATTCGGTTGGGCAGATCAACCTTGAAGTCTCGGTGAGGAAGATTAGGGCTTGTTTAAAAAATAATATTGCACAAAACAGCTATATCCAGTAAAATTGACACATGAGAAAACGATACGGATTAACAAATGAAGAGTGGGTGGAGGCAAAGTATTTGAAAGTTTTGATGAAAACAAGTAGTTTTGAACAACCTGCCACCTCAAGCGTTACATCCGTTGCCGCCCGGATATGGGAAAAGGTCTGGCACGAAATCACGAACCACTTACTTCTTACCGTTTCTCTGCTTGCCGCGGTCGTCACTTCCTTTTTTAACATACCCCAATGGGGTTATATCGACGCAAAAGTGATTGTCTGTCTATTTGAACTGATGCTGATTGTAAAGGCGCTGGAAGAATACGGGCTTCTTAGGTCTCTCGCAGTTACTATCGCAAGCCGCTGTAAGGATGAACGACAACTGACGGCGGCGCTGTGCATGATTGCATTTTTTCTTTCCATGTTTACGACAAATGACGTTGCGGTGTTGACGGTTATCCCCATCCTGATTGTGCTTGCGAAGGAATGCGATTTTTCTGCGGCGTTTCCCTGCGTTTTGGTTACTGTTGCTGCGAACCTTGGAAGCTGCATGACACCGATCGGCAATCCGCAGAACCTTTATATTTTTTCGTTCTTTAAAATGGCCCCGGCATCTTTCTTTGGATATTCCGCACCTCTTTGCGTTGTGAGCTTTTTTCTGCTTACCATATCTAGTCTGTTCATTCGGCCCAAAAAGATTCAGCTCAGGATTAACAACGCACCTGTGACCGAGAAGAAAAAGGCAGCGGTATTTCTGCTGCTGTCGGTGCCGGTGATTGCAGGCGTCATGAGCTTCGTTCCCTATATAGTCACTCTTATGATCGTATTACCGGTTACCGTTGTTATAGATAGGAAGTTGCTGCGCAAAGCGGACTACCGGCTGTTACTGACCTTCGTATTCCTGTTCGTTGCGGTGGGTAACGTTGCCCATATACCCATGCTGAAAGGGCAGATAGCGGCACTCGCAGACAGTCCCATCAAAACTTATGTATCCTCGCTTCTTTTGAGCCAGATCATTAGCAATGTCCCAAGCACGGTCATGCTAGCGCCGTTCACCAGACAGATAAGTGCATTGTTTTACGGCGTGAATATCGGAGGGCTCGGTACACCCATCGCATCGCTTGCCAGCATCATCTCATTTTCCCTGTTCTGTCGGGCATTCGCACACAAAAAGATACAATTTGTTCGAGATTTCCTGCTGTATAATATTGGTTTGTGTCTTGTTCTGGGAGCTGCATTTGCTGTTGCCGTTATGAAATCGTAAGATACACTTAGAGCAATGGCATCAAGGACGGAAGCGCTTCGGGTCAGCTTGACCCAAGGCGATGCAATACCCCGAATGTTGTGCCGCCGTAATTGAGGGTGTCCTTAGCCTTTTGAAGCTCTCGGACTTGCTTCATCAGTTCCCTCT
>NZ_JBDNLG010000160.1:0-2100 GCF_047718355.1 Ethanoligenens sp. | reverse complement strand
TAGATATACATTGACAGGCGATGTATATCCTGCTATACTATAGGCATTCCATAAGAATGCGAGGCAAAAGATGTGTCTATCACGTCCGATTTAATCCGCGGCCACACGGAGGGCATTATTTTGTCACATCTGCGCCGAGGTGACAGCTATGGATATGAAATCAACAAATCCATACACGAAAAAACCGGAGGTCTCTATGAACTGAAAGAAGCGACCCTCTACAGTGCGTTTCGCCGGATGGAGGGCGCGGGGTTGATTCGCTCATACTGGGGAAACAAAGAGACCGGCGCCAGAAGGCGGTATTACAGCATTACAACGCTGGGAACGCAAGTACTAGAGCAGCATCTTGCCGATTGGGCAGAAGCCAAAGAATTGATTGATCGGCTACTTACGCCAATGACTCTGTAAAAACCAACCATATAGTGTGAAGGAGAAATGGAACCATGTACGAAAAGCTGCGCGCACATATTGAAGCGCTGTTTGAAAACGCGCCGCATACCCGCAAAGCCGAGGAACTGAAAGAGGAACTTTATGCCGATCTGAGCGCTAAATATGCCGATTTGGTAGCACAAGGAAAAAGTGAGGAAGATGCTTTTCAGATTGCCATATCGGGAATCGGGGACGTAGACGAGCTGTTGTACGGCCTAAAATATGACCCGTATGACCCTGTGGAGGAAGCGCGCCGCAAAAAATCCGCCGGGGTCATTGCGGCTGCGGTTGGAATCTATATCCTTTCATTGGTTCCTGTTATCATTTTTCAAAATTCTGTTGGCGCAATCGGCATGTTTGTGCTGATTGCGATTGCCACCATCATGCTGGTCCATAATCATATATCCCAACCGCGTTATTTTCATCCAGACGATACCGTGGTGGACGAATTTAAAAAGTGGAAAAGCAACGGTGACGATACCCGCCGTCTTTACCGCTCCATTACAGCCGCGCTGTGGCCGCTGATCGTAGTTCTTTACTTTATTATCAGCTTTTTCTTTAGAGCATGGGCATATTCGTGGATTATTTTTCTGGTGGGCGTCGCACTGCAAAATATTATCCGCTTGGCGCTGGATCTGAGAGGAAACCGTCATGAATAGACCATACAAACGGCATGGCAGTTCTTTGCCGGCACTTATTATCTGGATCATCATTGCCGCCCTGCTCCTTTGCATTTTGGTATCCGGATTTACCCATTCCGGTTTTCTTTACAGTTTCAGAAATCCTTTTTCCGGTTGGAATAGCAGCTATGCAACAAAAGAAATCAAGAAAGACCTGACAATGGATGGCATCCACGCGATTTCCATCAATGGCACTTCTGCCGATATCCATGTCACGGCCTCCAGTGACGATCAGATTCATGTGGATGCCAAGCTGCGGGATAATGTTTCCACAGAAGATGCCATTACCAATGAAAATGGCACGCTCTCAATCTCAGCCGATTCAGGAAACCGTTTCTTCTGGTTTCCCTGGGACTGGCATACCTCCATTATAAACATCGCGTTGCCTGCGGCTTACACGGGGGACTTCCTTACAGTGATCACGTCCGGTGACATGTCTTTCCCGGAAAGCCTGCATTTGGGGAAACTATTGCTCCACTATACCAGCGGCGATATCGAGGGCGGGAATATTACGGCTGCGTCTGCTGATATACGCGGCACTTCCGGCAGCATTCAGTTGCAATCCCTGCAAAGCCCGAATTTCACACTGCGCCAGACATCGGGCGATATCACAGTGAAACAGTTGTCCGGGGCGGGGGGGATCGGCCTTGTGTCTGGTAATATAGACACCGCTATTACATCAATCAGTGGAGATATCAAGGCGTCCAGCATATCCGGCAACATTCAGTTTTCTTTGCAAAATGATTTATCTGCCAAGGTGGACGCGAGTTGTATATCCGGCGATATCCATTCGGATTATCCGTTGAATTATGCAGGTGCGCACCGTGCATCCGGCAGTGTCGGATGCGCACCCACGTATACAATATCTGCTCAAACCACTTCGGGCAATATTGACTTTCTTAAATCTTAAAACCCCTATAATAATACCTCTAAAACGGGGCTGTTGCAAAACAACCTCAACAAAAAAGTCAAGACGGCCAACACGAAAAAA
>NZ_JBDNLG010000159.1:0-2224 GCF_047718355.1 Ethanoligenens sp. | reverse complement strand
CACTTATCTGGTTTTGACTGATTTCGGCTATCTTTTATCAATTTATTTAAAGTTTTTGTTGCCTGAATTATTTCATCTCTATTCTCTTCTTTATCTATATCTGGGATATCACTTAAGTTCAAAGGAATAAAAAAATTATTCAATAGTTTAGCCTCCTCTCAGATAGCGAATAGATTTCCATGCTTGTAATTTCATACCTTGACTGCTATTGTATTCTACGTTCCCATTATACCCCCTTTTATATTTCAGGCTGTTCTTGGAATGATTCTATTGTAAACTTTTTCCATTATGTAATTTTCTCAGCTTCGCAGTGTGCGTTAATTGGTCGTCG
This sequence comes from Ethanoligenens sp., assembly GCF_047718355.1. Classification (NCBI taxonomy): domain Bacteria; kingdom Bacillati; phylum Bacillota; class Clostridia; order Eubacteriales; family Oscillospiraceae; genus Ethanoligenens; species Ethanoligenens sp. The sequence continues at coordinate 1,893 of NZ_JBDNLG010000159.1, read as the reverse complement.
CTGTTGGGCGCTACGATCAATCCTTGGTATTATCTGTTCTGAGGCCATTATAATATTTACCAAACTGAGATAGGATAATTATACCTCTCCTTGATATCCATTACAACAATTCTCGACCATTTTTCAGTAATAATTGGAAATGAGCCTTTCCCGATATTTCGGAGGCAAAAAAGTAGTGCAATCGGCTGAAACCAAAGATTATCGCAAAATTGCGGGTCATGCCGCCCGCTGCTGATAAAATCGTCGCCAGAATTCTGCCGGTGCAATGTTGCCGATGGCTGCGTTTCGTCGCCGTCGGTTGTAATAGATTTCGATATATTCGAAAATAGCGGTCTGTGCCTGGACTCTGGTCGCATAATGCTTATGATAAACCATTTTTAGCTTGATCGTACTGAAAAAGGATTCAGCGCAGGCGTTGTCGTAAGGCGTGCCTTTTCGGCTCATGCTGGGAATGATGCGGTTTTGCAGTACAAGGGCCTGATAGTTCCGACTGGCATATTGAACGCCTTGATCCGAATGATGAATCAGGCCCGTGCCCGGCTTGTATCGCCGGATGGCGGCGCTCAGCGCACGCTTGCAGAGATCGGTGTCGATCCGGTTGCCGGTGGCACAGCCAACGATTTGGTGGTCGAACAGATTCTTGACGATGGCCAGATATAGCCATCCTTTGTCCGTTCGGACGTATGTAATATCCGTCACCCAGACTTTGTTGGGAGCATCCACATGGAAATGCTGACGGAGCAGATTCGGTGTCACAGGATAATTGTGCCGTGAATTGGTGGTCGCTTTGAATTTGCGCTTGCGGATAGAATATAGCTGGTGCTCCTTCTGGATGTGATAAAGCCGATTACGGCCGCAGTGTGAAAATTTCAAACGCACATCGCCCAGCAGCTTGTTCAGACCGGTACGGCCCTTGTTTCGCTCATAGCTGGCCTTCAACACATCATAAATCTTCCGATTTTCCTGCCGGGTTGTGCTTTCCGACCATGCCAGCCGCCGGTAATATCCGCTTTTGGAAACTTTCAATATTCGGCACATCTTCTCCACAGAATGCTCCCCGCTGCGTTGGCGGATTACTTTGTATTTCTTCTCTGGCTTTGACTGAAGATGACGCGAAGCGCCAGCCCGAATGGGGACACCATGCGAAGCGTGGCACCGCCGCTTTTTTTAGAATCTCTACTGTGTCCTCCAGATCCTCCTTCTCCTTGCGGAGCTGGCGGTTTTCTTCCTCCAACTGCCGCAGACGGACTTTTCCGGCATCGTGGCTGTCTGCCAGGACGGCGAGCCAACGCTCCATTGTTCCTCTGGACACACCCAGATTCCGGCATGCCTCCGCGATGCTCTGTTTGTTTTCCAATACCAGCTTGATAGCGCCTTGCTTGAACTCTTCGCTATACCGATTTCCGTTGCTTTCCCCCATGATGGAACACCCCTTTGCAGTGCTTTTATTTTACACTACTCCACACCGTCCATCAAATCGGGTATGGCTCAGGTGTTCGATGTTTCGGTAAAATATCTGCTGGGCATATCCGATTATCGGAAACGGGAATATCAAGGTATCGGGAAAGAGTTGAACCTTACCCCTGCCGCTGTTGACCAGCTAAAATCTTTTCAAAACATGCCGCCGGATTCGGAAATCAATATTCTTTCCGTTATCAACCGGCTGCTGATAAACCCGGATTTCATTCAGGCGATGAAATATGTAGTGGACGCAGCGTTTGCGCAAAGACATGAGCTGAAGCATCAGGCCGATCTTAGAATAGGGCGCGGTGTTCGTGGAGACGAATCGGAGAAGGCAAAAGAAAAGCTGCGAGCATATGGGATGGAGACAATCGACAATGCAACACTCTCCGAACTTTATTCCCGGTGGGCTTTGGACATGCTGTCAAGAGC
>NZ_JBDNLG010000158.1:0-2258 GCF_047718355.1 Ethanoligenens sp. | reverse complement strand
GTATAATTATATCATATAAACATGCGTTTTCACATATGGCTTATCTATGCGATTTATCCGAATATATTTTCACATGCGTGAAACAAATACCACGATTTAAAAAATAAAAGTGTGTTATAAAGTGTGTTATTGTTTTGACTCGGTCTGCCCCCCTGCTATACTATCCTCAGGGGCGTCAAAAATGATTGACATGAAACAAGCAGTAAAATTCTGCACGGCGGCATTGGACGCTCTGATGCACGGAGAGGACGTGTTTGTATGCCCGCTGTGTGGAAAGGCTGCACACGTTCAGCGTGTTAAAGGACGATTGCTGGCGCGGTGTGATGGATGCGGGAAACGGATAGAAGAATAAGCGTATCCCGGTCAGAAGTAGCCGGGATATTTTTTTAAAAATCTTCGTGTTTTGTATTGACACGATGTCGTGTCAATGCTATAATATAGACAGTGAAAGACACATAAGACCATAAGCCCCGAGCGGGAGCCGGGCAGGTCAAAAGGGTGGTAAATTATGAACAACAAATTTTATTGGGAAGCAGTTGGCGAATGCGTATCGCAGGTTACTGAAATAGAAGGTGCAAAAGATTGGGACGATGCCAAAAAGCTGGCTTTCAACAACATGTCAGAAGGTGACCGTATCGCAGAATGCCCAGCCTCAGCAGTTAAAGAAGATGGGCAATTCCCAGAATTCCACTTCATTGACAAAGATGAATGCAAAAACTACGCGACCTTGCAAAAAGGCGTATGGGCCACCACAAAAGCCAATGAAGACTATTGGGAATCTCGAGCGTGGTGGTTCGACGATGAAGACGATACTTTTTATGATGGCAGTTTTAAAAAATTTGACGATTGGGAAGACGACGAGTCAGAAGATTAAATTTCCGTTCTGGATGGCACCGTAAGCCCTGCCCCGTATCCGCAAAAAAATCGCATGCTACGGAGGATATATGCTTATTAGCTTAGTAGAGTGGGCAAACCGGCACGGGTGCGCGGACGCATCGGCCCGCAATCTTGTACGGCGTGGAAAGCTCCCGCAGGCGCAGAAAATCGGGAGAAATTATTTGATTGATGACGAAGTACCGTGGCCGGATGACAGGCGCAGCTCGCGCAAAAAGGGCGGGAGTAGCAACGACAAGTAGCGCTCAATCTGGGGCAAAACCCAAATTATTTCTATCGCATATCCTTTTCGATCAGCCCTACCACATATGCGTTCAAGCTCATACCGATATTTTCAGCGTGGGATTTTATTTTTCCGCGTTGGCCTTTTGGCAGGCGCAGAAGAATTTTATCGTAGGCGTTTCGCTCGAATTTGGTTGTGGCGCGTTTTTGCGCGTCTGATACCGGCGGCATATAATCACCTCGCATCACAGTGTATCATACATGTATAACGATAGCTATATACAGTTTACACAATGCTATCGTTATATATTTGTACATTATGACTATTGTTATAACGATAGCGTTATATTATAATATAGATGTTGAAAGAAACAACGACAAGGAGGATAATTATGAACAGGGTTGAAAAAGGGAAACTCTACGATCTGCGGAACGACGCCATGGCGCACGCCGCGTGGAGCATAACAGAGCAGAAAAAGCACGAGGAACTCACGGGAAGCGGAAATACCGCCGAAGCGGAGGCGCAACTCCGGCAGAGCGATCAAGACTACGGCTACGCGCTGGCCGTCGCCGATGTGCTGTCTGCCCTGAAATGCGGAGGGGACAAGGAAATTCGCAGGTTGCTTGGGCAATAACCCCGCCTGATGATGGCGCGCCGGTTACGCGCCGAAACGCCCGAATGGGCGTCGCGGGAAACCCGTCGGCAGAGGGGATAATATGCCGCCCCTTAATATAAATTGCACTTTGACAATTGCATACGCCGTGGCGGCGGCGTAAAACAGGCATTAGGCCGCCAGCGCTCCCACGGCGCATTATCTACACCGTGGGAGGTTGCACAGCCAGCAGGGCATGCACCAACAAAAAAACGCCCCCTGCCAGCCGATAAGGCCAGTAGGAGGCGTTAATTATATCATAGGGTTGCACCGCATCCAGCGCGGCGAGATAGGAGATCACCTCCTACTGCGTAATTACCCACATGTCCATGAGCAGTTTTTCCAACACCTCGTAATCTGCCTGAAAGTACCCGCTGCCATCCAATCCGATGCCGGCACCCCAGCTGTTGCGGATTTTAACATGGCCTTTGGATTTTTTGATAATGACATGATCCACAAAGTCCTTTGCCTTGCATCCCGTGGACGGCT
>NZ_JBDNLG010000157.1:0-2384 GCF_047718355.1 Ethanoligenens sp. | reverse complement strand
TTTTTATTTGAAATCTACCGCGCGAGAAACAAGGAACGCCGCGATTTGGGCGAAAAGGTAAAATCACCGCAGACTGCCCGATTTTCTTTGCGATTTTCTCACCCTGTCTGCACACAATAGTTTTGTGCCGCGCGCAAGCACTCTTTCAGGGGGTGGCGGCATTGTTCAAACGATTGAAAATCGCAGCGCTCGTACTTTTTTCACTCGCGTTCACGATTCCAGTTACGGCGCTGGGAGGCGTACACGTGGAAAATATGCAACATCCGGTAAACGCGCCTGGTGTCCAGCTTCAATGCGCATACCCACGGATTTCCGGCATTGGAAATGCGCAAAACCAACAGAAATTGAACAGTTCTTTACGTGAACAGGCATTGTGTGCGCAAAAACAGGCGGAGTATGCCGCCAAGGCAGCACCTGTTCAAGGAAGTTTCGGCTACAAAGTGACTCGCAACGAAAGCGGAATGTTCAGTTTGGTGTCCACGCGTATCTTGACTCAGAGCGGCAAAACCAGTACCGTATGCAAAGGCTTAACCGTAGACACGGCAAACGGAAAATCGTACGCCCTGCGCGATTTATTTGTAGATCATGCAGATTATGTGGGCGTATTGAGTGAACAAGTGCGGGCGCAGATTCGCGAAAAAGGGCTGAAACAGCGCGGCTCTTTTAAACAAATCGGCGCCGAACAGGATTTCTATTTGACGAAAACGGAACTGGTCCTGCTTTTTCCGCAAGGTACCAGCTTTCATGAGGAATATGGTGTCCAAACGTTTAATATATCGCTCCAATCTCTTGACGGAACGTTAAATCGCAATATCCGGATTTAACGGGCTGTGTTTTTCCATCAAAACAGGTTAAACGTGAAAAACATGGGATGCAGCCGCGTATGGTAGCGGCGACTGGACGGCAATTGCTGTCGGTCATGCGCGCGGTGCCGGCTCTCCTCCAATCGGGGAGGGCCGTTTTTGATTTTGTATACTTATTGACAGTGACCGAGAAACAGGATACTATAACAGTACAAAATTGATGTCTTTGGGTGTAAACAGGTCACACAGACAACGTCAACTCAAGATATTCCAGCGTACGTCTTGGTTTGGATCGGTTGCGTCACCTGCATCCCATTTGAAAAGGAGTATATAATGGATACACATTTTTTTTACGGCAGATATGGTGTCGATCCCTTTTCTCTATTCTTGTTGGCCGTAGCCGCCGTGATTTTAGGCCTACCGTTTATGTGGATCGTCTCGCTGGCTTTGATCGTGTTGGTCGTCCTACGTGGATTTTCACGCAACACGATTGCACGCAGCCGCGAACAATGGCAGTTTGCCCGCTTGATGCGTACAATCGGGCATGCGCTTTCCCCTGTTGGCCGCGTTTTACAGAAAATCTTTTTTATGATTGCACGCGCGTGTTCCACTTTGGCTCTGCGCATCAAAGAGCGCAAGACGAATGTATTTGTACACTGCCCCAGTTGCCACAAACTGCTCCGTCTCCCAAAAGGACGCGGGAAATTGGCTGTCACTTGCCCGGTCTGTCATTGTTCATTTATTCATAAAACATAAGCTGCTCTCGCTTGCAACCAACAAAATGCGATAAGAATGCCGCCGCAGTGGCGGCATTCTTATCGTATTTGGACAAGCAGCCTCCGGCACATCGCCGTTCATTTTTAATTTCATGATAAAGAAGGAACTCTCATGCAAAAACATGTTGCCGCAATCCACGATATTTCCGGTATGGGTAAATGCTCGCTCACTGTGGCGCTGCCCATTCTTTCCGCAGCGGGCGTATGCACCAGCATTATGCCCACAGCGGTGCTTTCTACACATACCGGAGGTTTCACCGGCTTTACCTACCGAGACCTGACCGATGACCTGCTTCCTTTTGCAGAGCATTGGAAATCGTTGAATGTCCATTTTGACGCACTTTACTCCGGATTTTTGGGGTCGTTTGCGCAGCTTGCCATCGTCTCGCAAATTTTTGACCTACTGCGTTCAGACGATACGCTGGTGATGGTCGATCCTGTGATGGCAGACAACGGCAAGCTTTACAGCGTGTATACCCCGGATTTTCCAAAAGGGATGGCAAAACTCTGCGCGAAAGCGGGCCTGATTGTTCCAAACATGACCGAAGCGGCATTCCTGCTCAACGAACCGTATCGCGAAGGACCGTATGACAGCGCATACGTGCAAAAAACCCTGCGCGCGTTAGCTAGTCTGGGCGCGTCCCGCGTCGTGCTGACCGGCATTTGGTTCGGCGATGAGAAATTGGGTGCGGCCTGCTATGACCAGACCACCGACACCGTTGCTTATGCGTTTAATGAAAAAATCGAGGGCTACTATCATGGCACCGGCGATGTGTTCGGCAGCGCATTATTGTCCGGTTTGATG
>NZ_JBDNLG010000156.1:0-2528 GCF_047718355.1 Ethanoligenens sp. | reverse complement strand
CAACTGAAGAGTATCAACATATTATTACTAAAACAAGCAAAGGGAAAGATCTTGCTTTTTATAAATATTGGACTCTAAAAGAGAGCTATATAAAGCACTTGGGAAACGGCTTATCACTTTTATTAAATTCATTTAAATTTTACATTTCAAAAAAGGGCATTGAATTTTCTGGCCTTTCTGCTGATACTGATACTCATCTACACTTCAAACAGTTTATAATTGGCACTGAATATATTATTTCAATTTGTTTTGAGGAAGAGGAAGATGAAATTTACAGAAATGTCACTTGTATTGACTTGGAAGATGTGATTCCAATATTGATGGTATAGTAAGGTTCCTTATATACCCGCCAGCGTTCATATGAATTTCTAAAAAGGATTTCAGGCGGTTTCATACATACGAGAGGCTTACTCTTGTCCTATTTTTGATGTTGATTTAGCTTAAAGCGATCCGCATCTGTCAACTGCTTCTCGGCAAGTGGAAATCAGCACCGGCTAGCATCGGTTATCAGAGATTCCGAACTATCAGGAACTGGTCCGACGAATCAAGGCTTCAGGTCGGGTTCACGATGACAAATTCCTGATAAAAAGGTCTGAAAACCGCGTCGAAACATGCGGCTCTCTGAGTAACGTACAAGCTGGATTCTTGATAATACCAACAGCGGTGGCAAGGGGCTGTTGCAAAACAACCTCAACAAAAAAACCAAGACGCTTAGAGCATACCAAATATGAGCGGAAACTTCAACAGTTGACGCTCCCAATGGACAAGGAAATCGTAATACCCACGGATGACCCGGTGCGGCTGGCCAGCGCGCAGCTTGAGGAACTGGATTACAGGGAACTGTATCGCACCTATTCTTCACAGGGAAGAAAATCGGCAGCCGAGCCCCGGATCATCTTTGAGGTATTAGTATACGGCTACATGTGCGGCATCTACTCGACCCGCAAGCTGGAAGAAGCATGCCGGAAGCGAGTGGACTTTATGTGGCTGCTGCAGGGCGAACCGGTCCCGGATTACAGCACGTTTTCGCGGTTCCGTACCGGGCGTACCAAAGACGCAATGGAGGGCCTGTTCTATCAGTTTGTGCGCCGGTTGGAGAAAATGAGTGAAACGGAACACAACGAGGTGTTCATAGACGGTACCAAACTGGAAAGCAAGGCCAGCCGCTACACATTCGTCTGGCGTAAAACAACGGAAAAGTACCTGGCCAAGGTAAAAGAACAGGTGCGTCAGGAATTTGGACGCAGAGGAATCGTTGGAAATGTAACCCTGAACAAACTGCGGGTACTGGTAACTGAGGAGCAAGTAACCTGTGTAAAAGCCGGAATTTCGTTTGTTCATGGGATTGGTCATCGGAAGCCGCCAGAACAGCGTGCATGGGAAAAGCTGTTCACAAGGGGCAATACCCGCAACAGCTATTCTAAAACCGACCCGGATGCCACTTTTATACATATGAAAGAAGACCATATGCGCAATGGACAGCTCAAACCGGGCTACAATGTGCAGATTGCCGTCAACAGCGAATACATCACCGGCGTGGCGGTGTTTTCTAATCGAACGGACAGCGGCACCTTGCAGCCCTTCCTTCGGCATCTGCAGCGACAGCATGGGATGAATTATCGCGACATAACAGCGGATGCAGGCTATGAGAGCACGGATCACTACCTGTTCCTTCAGGAGAATGGTCAAATTAGTTTCATCAAGCCCATCCACTATGAAGCGCAAAAAAAAGTTCAAATCGCAACTTGGCCGCAGGGAAAATATGCAGTATGATGTGCAGGCAGGCTGCTACATCTGCACAGCGGGAAGAAAGCTGAAATTTCGGCGTGAATGTACTCAACTTGGCAAACAAGGGCGCTTCCAGACGATGGCGTATTACCGTTGCGAAAGTTGCGTCGATTGCACGCACCGGGAATCCTGCTGCAAAGCAAAAGAGAGCAAGCCCAAAGAACTGCGCGTGTCGATCGATCTGCTGCGGCTCAGCAAACAATCCCCAAAAAACATCATGACGGAACGCGGTATCCAGCTTCGGCTTAATCGTTCCATTCAGGTGGAGGGAGCCTTCGGTGTGCTGAAAAACGACCGCAAGTTCAAGCGTTTTCTGACACGCGGTCGAACAAACATCTCCACGGAACTGTATCTGTTATGCTTGAGTTATAACCTGAACAAGTTATGGGCAAAGTGTAATGCCGATCGCTTGCAAACGCATCTTTTTGCGCTGAAAAAAGAGTAGTATTGGAAAAACAGAAAATTGACAGTATTCGGGTGGTGTCCAAATGGCCTAACCCAGCGTTGCTGCACCCAAATTTTCAACCATACGGCCAGTTTTCAACAAATGAACGCCGATTAAAACATTTTTCGGAACAAGATAGGGGCTGTTGCTCAACTTCCGTTTTGCAACAGCCCCTTTTTATTTTTTGTGCGAATATAAGTAAGCTTTATACTGCGCTTTCTTACTGATTAGCTTATTTTCTGAGATTCTCAAGGATGCGCTTGGTTTTTTCGCAAAAGACCGGAAGAAGTAAAGC
>NZ_JBDNLG010000155.1:0-2585 GCF_047718355.1 Ethanoligenens sp. | reverse complement strand
ATATACCACGGTATACTATGGTTTCGTATTTAAACACAAAACAAAATGCCACCTTATGGCTTAAATAAGCTATAAGGTGGTATTTTTAACTGGTGCGCGCTGAGGAACTCGAATCCCCGACCCTTCGCACGTCAAGGATATATACATATATAAATAAATCGCATATCTATGCGATGTCACTTGCTATGTTTTTCTTTTTTGTCCACCAAGCGGAAGCGGCAATGTATACGCAATGCGTCTATAACGGCCCATAAGACAGAAAGGAGGGGCAAATTGAAGTTATCCGCAGGCAGACATTATACTGTTTTTTTGATCGTCGTTATTGCTCTGCTGGTGTTCTTTTTCTCCACAAAAGCGTGGATGCCTGATGACCGGCCCCATCAAAACCTGCTCTACAAACAGGTCATCCAATTAGGGGATTGGCTCATCCGTTTTCAGGATGCAACGTATGATCCGGCATCACAAACTATGCGCGTTCAGGTACTCCAGAAAGAACAGGGTGACACTACAACCCCGTTTAAAATAACAGCATATTTAGGCAGCACAAGCTCCGGCCGTCAGCTCGCCAGCGTAGTATCCCAGCCTGAAAACAGCCCGGATATGTGCTGGCTGGAGGTACACGGTATTCCAAAAAACTATTATTATGTATCCTTCGTTTTAACCTCCACATACGGCGCACAGACGGTAAGTGCTCCGGGGAACACGTCGTCGGATATTTTCGGTGATTCCGGGCAGGGCCTCGCCCCCACGACGAAGTTTACGCAGATGGTTTCCATTGATTATCGTAGTACAAAGGTGTTGAATTCGGGTGCAGCCTCCAGCGCAGTTTCGGAGAAAGCCACTGTGTCGGAAAGGAGCAAGAAATAATGCCGTACATCCTGATTGCTTTGCTCTTCGCGATTGGCATTTTGGGAGCATTCTTGAGAATAAAAGACAGGGCAGCTTCCAAACAATCTTGCCCAAAACCACCTAAAAAGGAGTCTAAAAACGATGCCAAAAAGCCGTAATAAAGATAGCAACATCCCCAAATGGCAGCTGGATGCCGCCATTGAAATTTCAACTGCCCGCGGCACGACTTGGGATAACATTCTAAGGGATTTTATTGAAAGTTACATTGGTGAAAATATGTCTATTCTGGTCGAACAAGCCAAGCGTGGGCGTTTGCTAATGCTTAAAGAAGAACACCAACAGAGTACGCAGCAGCCTGCGCCTGCGCAAGGTGTTCGCATTGGAGTTTCCGGAATACCTACCGCCGATACCGCCACTCCGTGCCCTCCAATGCATATAAAAACGGTGAATCCACAACATAATTTCCGTTATATCGCCCTGATGAGAACCGGAAGGCAACCGGTCGAAATGCCCCCGAAAGGGGGCATAGGCGATAGCCAAAATTATCAAAGAGAGGTGATGTACATGACACATGAAATCAAAATCAAAGGGATATCTCAAGAAACTTTTGATAAGATGAACCTGTGCTTTTCGCATTCAAGATTTCCAGACAGAAGTGCATTTATCATCAATGCCCTTGAAATTTATATGCTTTATACGGACTCTATATTTATTCGTATGATGCCGGATACCGTCCGATTGTTGACCGAAGATGTCATTTCTAACGAATTGAAAAGGCGCGGAGATCTCATCGAAATCAATATAACTGCCATTGCAAAAATAACCAAATTGCTGCATATCATATGGGGGTTATTTAACAATGAAACGGCTCCAGATGACACCGAAATTGACGATTTTTAAGAGTGGGTCGTTCATGGCCACACCCTCAAAACCGTGGGTCGCGTGTGGGTAATTCCCCCGAAAAGGGTCAACATCTCCTAGGAAATGGAACTTCTGTTACCCACACGCTACCCACAACGCACCTTTTCAGGACCCCGTTCAAATCCTGTCACTGACAGGATTTGCGCGTCTTTGGGGCCCCGCCCCCTTATGCTCTTTCTGAAAACCACCCCCGAGCCCCGAAAATAGGCTGTGAACCGAAATCTTGGAGGAAAATAAAATGCCCAGAAAACACTTTGTTATAGAGGACGATGCCGCCGAAAAATTGCCGGAGTTAGCAGCACGTGAGGGTATGGCACATGGTAAGTATATTAGCCATTTGATTATGCAGGAATATGCCCGGCAGAAAGGCGAATTGCAAATGGATGAGAGGCTACACCGGATGGACTTAAGAGAAAAAGCAATAGACCAAAAGTTAGCCATACTCCTTGATGCATCAAACAGCTTTTATCACCAGTTTGAAACAGGCGCGATCGCCGAAAATTTTCGTTCTGTTGATGACGATCCACATCCATGGATTAAAAAAGGATATGAGTTTGAAGAACACCGCCGTCGCAAAGCAAATTTTAAAAAGCTAAAAAATCCACCCAAATCGCCCTAACAAGATTTGGATGGCAGCAACCCGAAAGAAATTTTTATGCAGTAGTCAATAAACGCAAGAAAGAGGACGAAGTGATGCCAAAGACCGAAGACATGATTAAGCGATTGATACTTGATAAATATAAAAGTATAAGAGCGTTTTCCGTGTTCCACGAGATTCCATATTCAACGATTGATAATCTCTTTAAGCGTGGTGT
>NZ_JBDNLG010000154.1:0-2615 GCF_047718355.1 Ethanoligenens sp. | reverse complement strand
ATAATTTTTTACATTAAAAAAGATGCCCTAATAGGACATCTTTGAAAAATTTATGACATAAAATGCAAAAAGCGGACCACGCAATCCGTGCCCGCAAATCGTGTATGTCCTAATAATTATAAGCCTCAACCAACGGTGTTTTCGCCCATACCGTGTGAGGCTCTTAATGTTTGCGCCTCTTTTTCCGCTTCCGGTTCTTTGCGGTAGTTTTCAAGCTCTTGGGCAATGGACTTTTTAGAAGCAGCACTGGATTCCGCCGCCGTCGCAGCAGAGGCTTGCAAAGATGATGCAACAGAAAGTAGTATTACATCAATTGGTATGCCTTTCATATTAGCACACCCGTTTTTACCAAAATTATACAGTTAGCGGTTGGAAAGGGCAACCGGACAAACCGTACCTGCATACATTTAAACGAGGTGATACATATGTCCAGAAAGCCAAAAGAGTACGTGCCGCGCCGCGTCGTGGAGCACCATCCGGAAAACGTTACAGAAGAGGAGTTTATGCGGGGGGCGGCGGAAGTGCAGGCTATCTTGCGCCGGGACTACGAAAGGAGCCTTGCCCAACAGGCCGAAAGTAAAAAGCAAAGCTGACTCTATCCAACGCCCGGAACGCCGGGCAGCCCAAACGAGGACAAGCCGTCGTGCACAGCGAAAGGAAGGACATCATTGAACATCACTGATGTAAAAATCAGAAAGCTGTTTGCTGAAGGCAAGGTTCGCACCATTAAATACATGGTGACCACATATTGAAATTACTCAAAATCATTCTGGTCATCTTGTTCCTGTTCCGACGAATCAGGTTTGGGACAGCAAAAATCTTCGCGGAATCTCCTTTGACGGGCAATCAGCCCAAATGTATTACCCATGCTGGAAAAAAGGCTACTGAGTACAAACACAATGTCCGTGTCGGTATGTAACGAAATTATAGTGGACAACGATGTCGCTAATTGCGCAATTTGTTCTGGTGTTAAATTGCACAGGCACGATAAATCCCATGACTGATTTTCCATTTTCATCACCTGAACGTAGTATATGCAAGTTTAGGGAAATCGGATAAACAGACATAAAAATCCCCGCCGAAGCGGGGGCAAAGAAAGTCATACATCGTTGTTTGCAATCGATTGCTTTTTAGCATTTCTATTTTGATTCTGGTTTTCGCGGGTAATGGGAATTTGTCCCTTGGATTTTTCTTTTCGGGCTCTCTTGTTATCGGGCTGGCTGTCTTTTGGCATATTACCACCTCAATAGAAGTTTTCCCCGAAGTCGTAAGAACATTCAAGGGCGGAATCTACCGGATTAAAAAATAGCGTGACGCAGGCGATGGTCGACTTGCTGTTACTGGGAGTATGCTGACAATACATGTATGTCACGCCATGATGATATTACCGATTGAGTGGGTAGTACGAATTTGTTTTTGAAATGGAACCCCGTATCTCCGTTTCTCATAAGATGTCATGTGGAACCGAAAGGGAGTGTAAGGTATGTCTGATGAAAAGATGCGAGATTATGGGCCAATGCCAATGGTGGTCAACATTGAGCAGGCGACCCGGGAGAATAGTACATATCGCACGGCTATATGGACGGGAAAACATCTTCAAATTACATTGATGAGCATAGACGTTAAAGATGACATAGGGTTGGAAATCCATCCTAACGTTGATCAATTTATTAGGATTGAACAAGGCGAGGGGCTTGCCCAAATGGGGATGCAAAGGAATAACTTAAATTTCCAGAGGAGAGTCGGTCCAAGCGACGCTGTCGTTGTTCCCGCAGGGACGTGGCATAATATAGTGAATGTAGGAGATACGCCTCTAAAAGTATATTCGATTTATGCACCGCCAGATCATCCATGGGGAACAGTGAATAAAACGAAGGCCGACGCAATGGAGGCTGAGTAAGAAAATATTTAGCGTCCGCTTAGGCGGACGCTTTCTTTTGCTCAAAGTTAGGAGGTGACCGTTACGGTAATTGCTTGGATGTTACAATGTGCGTACTCTTGGGGACGCGGTTGGTCAGGATGCAGGCGGAAACCTGCGTGACATCTGTACAGCACTGGCGGCTAACGGTGTCTGTGATGCGGCTGTCTGGCCATATGATATCGCAAAATTTGCGGACAAGCCCCCGCAGGCGGCGTATGAAAACGCCGGTATTGACAATGACAAAATCTGCACGTATTACCGCGTATCCGGCATTGACCAGATCAGACAGGTGCTATCTGCCGGACATACGTCGCTCGGCGGCATCCGTGTGTACGAAAACTTCGAGGCGCAGACCACGCTTCAAACCGGCATCATTCCCGCGCCGCGCGGCGTAACCCTGTACCATTTCCCCATTTTTTTCATAGATATGCTGATATACTATTTGACATTAAATTTGATTTTTGGGGGGAGAATATATGGTTTTGCTTATCGTGATTGCTATTGCAGTGCCAAGTGCTCTTGCATATGAAATAGCCAAGTATCTATTACAGCCATAACAATAACAGTAAAACGCCCCTGCCAGCCGATAAAGGCCAGTAGGGGGCGTTTTTTGCTTGTGCAAACCAGAATAGTAAGTTCAAATATTTTCCCTGGTTCTCTGGAACTGTAGCGCGTTTTGGTGTATGATTAATAC
>NZ_JBDNLG010000153.1:0-2844 GCF_047718355.1 Ethanoligenens sp. | reverse complement strand
CGGGTTCGTTCTTCCCAGACTTTCGTACGCCTCGCGGCGCCCGAAACCCTTCAGGGGAGCGGAATGTCCGGTTCTTGTGCAGAGCTCAGAATACCGGACATTCATTCGATTTGCCGTCAGCTTTCGATCATTCTCAGTGGAAACGAGGCTTGTACAGAATGTCGGATTTAGGACTGTTTAAGACTATAAATTCTTGCGCCGTTAAAACAATCGACTACCATTTGGAACTTGACGCTCCGGTCCAACCAGCACGACATTTTTATGGTTACCATAAAACCCAAGAGTTAATACTTCCGAAATAAATGGTCCAATCTGCCGTGGGGTAAGATTTACGACGCAGGTAACTTGCCTGCCAATAAGATCAACAGAAGTATATAAATCCGTAATTTGAGCAATGGATTTTTTTATTCCAATTTCAGAACCAAAATCAATTTTCAGTTTCCATGCTGGTTTTCGGGCTTCTGGGAAAGGTTCAACTTCAATTATTGTACCTACACGAATATCAGTCTTCAGAAAATCATCGAAAGAAATATGTGCCACAATTTTATACTCCTCTTTTGTATGATGGTATCGCAGGGCTATTGATCTCGCGATGGTGTTTTCGATGGACTGATACGCATGTCATTACACTACAAACAATGAGTGAGAATGCAGCAACTTCAATGGGACGAGGCCATCGATGTTCCCAGAGAAAACCGTAGATAAGGGCAAAAAGCGTTTCAAAAAGAATCATCTGTCCTGTCATGGTCAGAGGAAGTAAACGACTCATTCGATTCCACAACACATTGCCAAACAAGGAGGCAATGATTGCAACTGCCGTAGAGACCTCCACAAACCGACCCCATGAGATGAGGTCGTGCTGCAAGTGGCCAACGAAAAGTGCAACAGGAATAAGACAAATGGCCTGAGCTCCAGTTACAAGGCCTACAAGAAGATTCCAGTCGTGAATTGACACGGAACTTAGGCGGGCAAGACTGCGACTATTCCCGACGACATAGGTTGTCCAGGACAAAAGTGCGGCAATGGACCATAACAATCCCATACTCGTCTGATGTGTCGCCTCAGGTGCTTTAAGAGCTTGCCAGCCAATACAAACTGCACCTGCACAACACAAAAGGAGAGATGGGAATAGAGCTATAAGAGGGATAGCCTCCTTGTCGCGGCTCCCAATAATTGTGACGGCTACAGGAAGAAACCCTATTACCAAGGAGGTTAATGCTATTCCGCCACTCTGTACTGCCTTAGAAAGTAGAACATAATATAAAGTATTTCCAAAGAGAGAGAGCCAGAAAAGAACGCGCCAGTCCTGCTTGTTGAGGTTTGATGTTAGTATGGACCAACGGGGTATAATGATTACAAAGGCAATTATCCCGTAGGCCAGAAAGCGCCCTATAGCCAGTTCAAGAGGGGTAAAATCACGCACAAGTTCGGGTGCAAGAAATACCAATCCCCATAATGCCCCTGCACCCATACCGCATAACGTGCCCAAAGGGATATTGTAGATGTTTTGAAGATGCTTTTCTGTTTCCACACTGCTCACAACACTATCTCCTTAAAAGGAGACATATCACCGAGAAAACGATTTTTGTGCTCTTGATTTGCCCTTAAAATGCAACAAAAACTCACTCATGAATAAAAAGACCATTATGAAACCACTAGACAAGTTTGACAGGGCAATCCTGCGCATTGTTCAAAAAGACAATAAAACACCGCAACGGCAGATTGCGGAGATTGTTCATCTTTCAGCCGCCGCTGTGCAAAGACGTATTGCCGCTATGGAAAAGAGCGGCACTATCAAGCACAACTCTGCTGTCCTAGATGTGCATGCTGTTGGTATGAACATTACGGCTATTGTTGAAGTTCAACTAAGGGATGAACGTATAGAAACTGTAGATTTGGCAAAAAACCTATTTAAATCAACACCTGAAGTTCAGCAATGTTATTACGTAACGGGTGGTATTAGTTTTGTACTAATTATCGTTACAGCAGATGTGCAGGCGTATGAGCAAATAACGCGCAGAATTTTTGCTCAAAATGATTTTATAGCCAAATATCGTTCTCTTATCACACTGGACCGGGTGAAATCAGGTAGCGAGATCGTTATCCCCTAATGTATGTCAAAGAGTGAGAGAGTGCAGCGCTCCAGCATTATCTTCAGCCATGTCCGCTTTGTAGAAGCTTATTGAACGACGAAAACGACCAATAAGAAGGCGTAAGCGGACTATTTCCTGATTTCTGTGAGCCCAAGCTCGTACCACATCCACCCGAAATCGTAGGCGGCCACAGCCCGGCTACTCCCTTGGGCACGGGCCATCAGGCTCTGACCGGGTTTGATATCGGAGGCTTATACAGACTCATGACCAAAGCCTTGAGAGCACGCATATAGACACTGTTGCGCAGGCCTTCCTTCCATCCCCAACGATTGAGATAAACGTCGACGAAGTTCTGGCCATCATCCCAGTCCTGCCCGCGAAAATCCTCGAAGACGCAGCCCATAGCGTCACGGTGACGTCGGGACCGATCATCTCCGCCAGATCTTCGAACGTGATGCCCCCGCCCTGCCACTCCAGTCATGGACAGCAAGACTGTCCTGACTCGACAAGACAGGATCATACCTTGAAACAGGCGACGGGATGCCTCTTCCCACATTCACGCAGACGTGAACACCGACAAAATTGCGCCTGAATACTTTTCCGTTTGTTTCCTATGTGTTTCCTGCGGTGTGATTTAGACACAAAAAAAAACCGCCGTGGTGGGGCGGGTTTACCGTGTGATATCAAGGACTTGAAATGGTTGCGGGGGCAGGATTTGAACCTGCGGCCTTCAGGTTATGAGCCTGACGAG
>NZ_JBDNLG010000152.1:0-2909 GCF_047718355.1 Ethanoligenens sp. | reverse complement strand
AGTCGGGTATGAAAGATATTTTATTGAAAATGGAGAATATAACATATTCCATTTCTGGCACCTCCATTTTAAAAGGCGTTGATTTCACCTTGATGCGGGGGGAGGTCCATGCGCTTGTTGGAGAAAACGGAGCGGGAAAATCGACGCTGATGACGATCCTCGGCGGCTTGCATCAGCCTGACGAGGGAACTGTTTGCATTGAGGGCCAGCAAAAAACATTCCGTTCTGTGCGGGATGCTTTCGCTGCCGGTATCGGGTTTGTACCGCAGCGGATTTTGCTGGTACCCCATCTGACTATTGCGGAAAATATCCTGTTGGGCCAGGAATCGCTCACAGCCTGCCACTTACTGGATAAACAGGCTCAAAACCGGCAGGTACAAAGATTTTTGGACGGTTACAACCTCGGCCTTTGTGCGACGACGCCGGTATCGGCATTGCAATTGTTTCACAAGCAGATGGTGCAGATATTGAAAGCAGTCTATAAAAATGTTAAAATTTTAATTCTAGATGAGGCAACCGCTTCACTGCCGGAAACGCAGGTTTGTCTCGTTCATCAGATGATACGGGAGCTCAAACAGAAAGGCGTGGGGATTGTTTACATTTCCCATCGAATGCAGGAAATGCTCAAGGTGGCCGACCGTATCACGGTCTTGCGTGACGGTCGCCATATCAAAACCTACTCTGCGGATGAAGCAACCAACAGTCAGCTGATGGGGTTTATGATCGGGAAAAATCTCAAAAGTCATTATGTACGGGATTTTCATGTCCCCGGCGATGTTTTGCTTGAGGTGCAGGACCTTTGCAGCCATGGGGTACTGCGGGATGTCAATTTTTCGGTGCGCAAGGGTGAAATTCTTGGATTGGTTGGGCGCGGTGGTTCTGGTCGTTCTCTTTTGGCCAAGTGCTTGTTTGGCCTTGAAAAAATTGATTCCGGAAAAATTTTGATGGAAAACAGACAGGTTGAGATCAAAAGCCCCAGGGATGCCATCTTGCGCCACATCGCATTGGTGCCGGAATATCGTGATCGGCAGGGCTTGTTTGAAATGGAGAGCGTCCAGTTTAACACTACCTTTGTTGTTCTCGAAAAATTCATGAGAGGTATGATGACCAACCGCAAAAAAGAGACGGATGTGGTGCGGCATTATATCGAATCGTTGGCCATCAAGTCGGCTTCCCCGAAAAAAATAACCAGGATGCTGAGCGGAGGCAATCAGCAGAAAGTAGTCATTGCGAAATGGCTGGCAACAGATCCTGTTTTGTTGATATTGGACGAACCCACGCGGGGAATGGATGTGGTATCCAAGTCCGAGATCTATCGAATATTAGATGAGTTGGCGCTGAAAGGCGTCGCTGTTTTGATGATTTCCTCCGATATATCCGAGGCGGTGAATATGTGCGACCGCATTGTTGTCATCAATGAAGGCCGTATCAATGCCTGCTTGGACAGAGGAAAATTCAATCAACTCAAAATTGCACAGTTAATCGTTGGGATGCAGCAACCGCAAGTGGATACGGGGGTGGTCTAATCGCACAGACAACCGGGCTTCTTTCCGGGTGCGATGAAAGGATGAATCATTTTGGACAACATGGAAGGATACAACCACCAAAAAGTCAAAAAATCCAATCGAAACCTCATATTAAAACTCATTGTGACCAATGAATCCATCTCCAGGGTGGAACTATCCGAACTGTCCGGCCTTACCAAAATGACGGTCAGCAATATTGTTTCGGAACTCATCGCACAGAATGTGGTGGTGGAAAATAAGAGCGACGGCGATGAGACCAAGACGACCTCGGGACGGAAGCCGTCTATGCTGGATGTTTCCGATGAGGCGCCGTGCGTGGTGGGGATGTACCTTTCCCGCAAATATTGTTATACTCTTTTGACTGATATGAAAGCCGATATCCTCTATTCGGGAAAGACGCGTTTGTCCGACTATGAGACACCGGAGTCGCTGGTCTTGAAGTTTTTGCAGGCGTTTTTTTATATTCGCGAGCATTATGATCGCAAAATACTGGGTATCGGGATCACGAGCGTCGGTCCAGTGGATATTGCAAAAAAAATCCTGCTTAATCCGCTGAATCAACCGAATCTCAACAACTTGGCAATCGGCGACATGGTACACCGGGCAACAGAATTACCTGTTTTTGTTGATAATGATGCAAAAGCGTCGGCTTTGGCTGAAAACATATTTGGAAATGGTCGGGGATACAACAATTTTATCTATGTGGGCATCACCAATACCATCAGCATGGGTGCCGTGTCTAATGGGGAATTGCTGGAGAGAAACTCAGGTGTCTATGGGCAGATTGGTCATACCTGCATCAATTTCAATGGGCCGAAATGTGAATGCGGCAGCAACGGTTGTCTGGAATTGTATGCCGGAATCGACCGAATTGTAGACAAGGCTCGTTTTCTTATCCGCAACCGCAAGGAATCCGCCCTTTGGGGTACCCGAATCCACTGGATTGATCTGGTGGAGGCGGCCATGGCGCAGGATCGGTTTGCGCTGGAAATCGTAGATGAATTTTGTGAATACATCACGATTGCACTGGTCAATTTGGTCAATATCATGGATTGCGACGCGATTATCATCGGCCACGAAGCGGCCATCGCTAACAGTCTGATTACCGATATCCTGCAAGAACGTGTTAACGAACGTTGCTTCCGTTCCCAATATAAAAAGGTGGCGGTTCTTACTTCCGAGTTTATGGACAAAGCGCCGCTTATCGGGGCCGCATCGCTGTCAATCGATAAGATCTTTACCGGAGAACTGGCATTGTACTGATGAATGCGCCAGTGTGGCGCTGCGGTCTGACTAGTAGGCGCTTGACCAGCATAGCGATGAAGCGGTTGGAAAGCCTGGCAGGGGGGTAATCGGACCGCGGTTCAAATGATTCAGAAAGGC
>NZ_JBDNLG010000151.1:0-2945 GCF_047718355.1 Ethanoligenens sp. | reverse complement strand
AGATGCAATCAGCGTTTTGTGTTGGGTCCCAATGCCTCTTTCTTAATATTATGGTTCTGATTTGGATGTTGGCTGGGCAAAGGATTTGTATGCTTTTCCTTGGCACCGGCTGATTTCTTATTATGACCGGATTTATCCGATCCGTGTTTTTCCGGCGGTTTCGATTCAGCTGTTACCCCAAGGCCCAATTGCACCAGTTTATCCTTGATAGCCTGATAGGACGCGCCGGCAGGATCAAAATCTACCGCAACATGATCCGTGTGCTGATTTAGGCTGACAGATGTGATGCCCGGAATCGCATCCAGTGTTTGCTTGACCAATTTTGCAGTATACTGCCCTGAGAGTTCGTCAATTTTGAAAATTGCGCTTTCCATATATTTCACCTCGCATATAGTATGTTGAAAATGCGGCAGCCTATGCGTATAACTTATCAGAAAGCAGGTCTTCACGGTGCTGTTTTTATGGAGACGACTCTTGTCCTTGACGCGTTTTGTAAAAGGGGATATACTGAAATCAATACAAAGGAACATCCTTTGAGAAAAGATTGATTTTCTCCGATGTAAAAAGCAAGGGGGATTATGTTATGAAAAAAATTACGATGTTTATCATGCAAGGTTGTCCACATTGTAAGCATGCATTCGAAATCATGCAGGAACTGAAAGATAAGCAGCCTGCTTATAAAGCATTGGAAATTAACGTAATTGATGAAAACGCCGAACCGGAAATTGCCAATCAATACGATTATTATTATGTGCCGACTTTTTATGTGGACGGCAACAAATTGCATGAAGGCGTGCCAAACGCCAAAAAAATCGAAACGGTTTTTAAAGCTGCTGTGCAGGACTAATGGATTTGTATCGCTGTTTACATCTACACGGCAAAGTTTAGCATCCATTTGGAGTCATCTCAGCACGTCTTTTATAAGCAACAGTTCAAAAAAGCAACGGAATATCTGGCCATTATGACCAAATATTCCGCTGCTTTTTTATAAGGCGAAATGCTGCTATTGAATGATGGATTACTTTTTAACAGAAAAACTGCTGACAAGCCAATTGACAGTCCCGTCATTGCCAATAACGGCTGCATTCACCGTGTGATTACCCGCGGAAAGATCTTTGGCAGGCATCTTCAAAGCATATCCGCTGTTTGAACTGTTTGGATATTGTCCCGTTGGGTCTACAATTTGATGGACATCCGTGCGATTAAAAAAGTCCGAAGTGGAATAAAATTTTTGGTTGCTTGTAAAAATGTCCAGATATACATCCACCCGTTGCACACCGGCATGTTCCAAGGCCCAGCCGGACACCGTTGCATCGCCGGTAACCGTCCCTGTAGGCGAGTCAAGGGCAAACTGCGAGGAGGCCACTGTGAACGTCCGGTTGTTCCATTTAACGGTATTGTCATTGCCGATTCCCGCGACCCAGAAGGTATGCTGACCCGGTGTCAGCGAGGCCGCCGGGATAGAATAGTTAAACCCGCTGCCTACTCCGTTTGGAGAATAAAGGCTATTGGCATTTACAATCGATTGCACATCCATGCGTTTCGTAAAGTTTCCGTTATTGGAACCCAGCCAATTGAAATTATCTAAGTAATAGTCTGCGCGTTGCTGTCCCGAACGGTTAAGCATCCAGCCCCCAATCGGAACATTGCCATAATAGGTGGTGCCACTTGGGGCGTCAACAGTTGTGATTGCACCGCCTGTTGTATAAAATGTACGCCTGTCCCACTGCACTGTGTTATCGTTGGCGATGCCTGCGGCAATAATGGTATGCTGCCCGTCATTCAGCGTGTGTGTATTAAGCGTATAAGAAAAACCACATTTGGATGGATCCAGATAGTATCCTGCACCGTTTAAAGCGTTCTGTACATCAGCTCGCGTGGTCAGAGCATTCGTCGAACCTGCCCATTGGTAATTGTCCAGATAAAAGTCCACACGAGAGACACCTGTTCTGGCAAGCTCCCACCCGGAGATTTGCACGCTGTCTTGATAAGTACCGCCGTTAGGGCTGTCGATGCAGGAAATTGAGGACGGTGTCGATATAAAAATTCCCGCCGTGGCCCAATCACCATCGGTATTTCCCACACTACCATTTGCCCCGTTGATTATCAGATCTTCGGTATATTGCCACATATCCCATCTAGACCAGATTGCAACATCGCTCAGCGATTGAGCGCCTGACGTATGCGGCGTTTCCGGATAAACATATGATCCGCCATAATTCGCAAGCCAAAGACGCTGGCCGGCAAGGAACGCTTTGTTAGAGCTGCTCGCATAATTGAGATAATGGTTGATCATATCCGGATTTGCATAGACCATAACATCTATGCCGCTGCGTTTCTGAAACTCCGTAACAAATGAACGGACACAGGAGGCGATAGCATCACCGCTGTTCTGCCCTGCCACATTACTATCAATGAACTCCACATCCACAGCCGGCAAACAGGTATAACCATATTGATGGATGACGTCATAGAAATGATCGGCCTGCGCCGCGCCATCCTGATTAAAATCCAGCACATGGTAAAACCCGATTTGATAGCCGCGACTCTTCGCACCCTGCACATTGGACGCGACCGCCGGATCTGCGTAACGGCATCCTTCCGACGCTTTCATATACACCGCGGAAAGTCCATCGGAGCCGCCCGGCAAACTCGGCCAATCCACAGAGTCTCCGTGATAGATGTCGATCACATGGTATAAAGATGTACTTGCAGGCGCAAGATATGCCGCCAAAACGTTCTTTGGTGCATAAACAAGCAACCCCACCGCCACGCACCCACAAAGGAAGACGCTTCCTATTTTTTTAATTGCCGCCAACTTCCCTCTTTTCATAGGTTTTTGATATTTCGACGAAATCAGCAAAACAATACAATCCTCCTCTCAATTCAGCCCTGATCCAGCCAATTTCCCCGGATCATTATTAAAATTTACCTCTATATGTATA
>NZ_JBDNLG010000150.1:0-3224 GCF_047718355.1 Ethanoligenens sp. | reverse complement strand
GCTCGGAGATGTGTATTAGTGACAGATGTTTTGTAATTTTTTTGTTTATAAAGGGTTTATTGTCGAATCCGACACGAATAGCAAATTAGAAGATATCTATCGTGTTGACAATCCCCAAAAGAAGTTCATTCGTTCGCATCTCGTAATCTTTTGAGAGCCTGCGGGTATGGTTCATCCAACCGAAAGTGTGTTCAACCCACCAACGTTTCGAAAGGATCCGCCATTCATTTGGCTTAATTCCTTCAGAAATATCAACTTTTAGACCAAGCTCAGATGCAGCGGTGACAAACGTTCTGCGGTTTTCCACATCGGCACATACACCTTTGAGGATTGAATAGCCGGAAGTATCCCGCATAATTATACTTGAACTTGGGATATCGTCTTTCTGTGAGCTGCGCCGTCGTGGCGCTGTTTCCATCAATGGCCGATCCGGTGGAGAAAGAAAGTGAAACGCTAGACGTGACGCTCTCGCTGATTTCGTGCCCGGACTTCATTATCCACATGCCGCTTGTCACACTCCGTTGTTTCCCAAAACACATCGGCAAACGAAAGGGCGGATGTGCTGGCGAGAATAGCCAACCGGTTTGTTTGAATTGGCCATTTCGGTTCGGTGTGGGCGGTTTCCGATTTGTGCATTTTCTTTTCTTCCATAAATTTCGCGGTGGACACGAAAAAAAGGCGCTCCATCGCTGGAACGCCCTTAAAAAACAGACAATCTTCAATTTTTAAGTTTCTTGTCGCTTTGGGAACGATTACAGCTACGAGCCACCTCGCCGCGAACCCGTATGAATACTGGGTTTGTACGTGTTTCCCAATACTTTCCCCAACAACACATGTTCAACGAATTTTTCGTGAGGGATACCAGCCGGAAAATCAAATCTGTGTTCAAGGCCAAGGGCATGACCGGCAAGCACCTGACCGGCACGGTTATCTACGGGTACTTATGGGCGGACGAAAAACGGGAAAGCTGGATTGTGGACGAGGAAGCCGCCGCTGTAGTGCGCCGCATTTTTGCCATGACGATGGACGGCCACGGCCCATATCAGATCGCTCAGCAGTTAACCGCCGACGGGGTGGAAATTCCTGCCGTCCATTTGGCGCAGCACGGCGAGGGCGTGAACCAAAACAAGACGTTCAAGAATATTTACGGCTGGGGGTTCCTCCACCATCGTGAATATTCTCAAAAAGCGAGAGTATCTCGGTCACACGGTCAACTTCAAGACTCGTAAGCATTTCAAGGACAAGAAAAGCCATTATGTCGATGAAAACCAATGGGCAATTTTCAAGAACACCCACGAGGCCATCATCGACCAAGCAACCTATGATAACGTGCAGCGCATCCGGGGCAATGTCCGGCGCTACCCGGACGGCTGGGGCGAGGCGCACCCGCTTACCGGCCTGATGTATTGTGCCGACTGCGGCGGCAAGATGTACGTTCACCGCACCAACAATGGCAAACGCATCCCGCAGTACACCTGCTCCCAATACAGCAAAACCCCGGTTGGGACGCTCTGCCCCACCCAGCACCGCATCAACGCCGATGTGGTGCTGACATTGGTCGCCGATACGCTCCGCGCCATCGCGGCGTATTCCAAGAATGACCGGGTCGAATTTGTCCAGACGGTAAAGGACGCTCAGATTTCCCAACAGTCCAACGGCATTGCACAGAAAAAGAAGCGGTTGGCAGAGGCTAAGAAGCGTTCGGAAGAGTTGGAAAAACTGTTGTGCCAGATTTATGAGGACAAAATTCTCGGCAAACTGCCGGAAGCGCGTTTCGCCACCCTCGATGCGCGGTACGCCGATGAGCAGGACGAGCTTTCCGGTGAGATCGAAGAATTGGAACAGGCCGTTTCCGGTTATGAGCACAAGCAGCAGTCCACAGAAAAATTTATCGCCCTAATTGACAAGTATGAAAACTTCGACACCCTGACCACCACCATGCTCAATGAGTTCGTGGAAAAAATCGTTGTCCACGAGCGCGCTCGCAAGGGCAGCCGGGACACCACGCAGGAGGTGGAAATCTATTTCAATTTCGTGGGCAAATATGTGCCGCCCCACTTTGGAAAAGCCCGCTTGGCCCCGGAGGAACAAGAGGCCCTTTGTAAAAAGGAGAAACTTCGGGACAGGCTGCACCGGAATTACCTGCGCCGCAAGGCCAACGGCAAACAGAAACAGTATGAAGATAGGGTTAAGGCGAATAAGCGGCAGAAAATAGAGGCTGAAAAAGCGGCTCTGCACGCCGAGGACATGGCAAATGGCGTATTTATCCCCGCTGACAGTTTGCCGAAGGCGAAGCCGCGGGAAATCGCTCTAAAAGGCATGGCATCAGCCACCATAAGTACTCATGGCCAATAGGAAAGCAATAATAGTTCAGCCGATAGACAGCCGTTGTACAGTCTGTCTGATTGTAATAAAATGGTGTTCGGTGGATACGCGGATGGCAGCCATGCTAAATTCCTAAGCATGAAAAGCATGAAATTTTTTTGTGGGTTAAAACCTTTTGGAAAGTCATTCTGTTATATATAGTGAAGGGCGGTGATGATTTGCCCACAGATTCCGAATTGGTCAAGGAAATCCTTGATGGAAGTCAATCTGCGATGGAAGTGCTGATACGACGCCATTATAAGTCGGTTTTTGCTTTCATCTACCGGCACCTTGGCGACTATCATACTTCTTATGATCTCACCCAAGAAGTGTTCATCAAAGTAATGAAATCGTTGAAGTATTATCGAGAAAGTAATCAATTTGAACATTGGATTATAAAAATCGCGATAAATTGCTGTCGAAACTACTATAGCAGTCGAGAATACGCCGACAAAAATTCATTGCTCTCTTATAGCGAAATAGTAGAAGAGGACAATATCACCAATATCTTTGAACAATCGTTAAATCAGCAAGAAATCAAAAAAGCGCTATCATTGCTTTCCAAAGATCAAAGGGATGTTGTAATTTTATTTTACTATTCGGGATACAAAATAAGAGAAATCTCTAAAATAATCGGAAGCAACGACGCCACAATTAAATCACGATTACATCAGGCGTTAAAAAAGCTCAAAAAAATATTTGCGGGAGGTGACTATTTTGCAGAACAATAATAATAAAGCGCCTTTCGATCAAATTGGGAAGTGTTTATCATCGTACCAGATTCCTTATCCCTCAGAAGATGAAATCGCGGATACAGTCGAGACTTTGCGGCAATATGTTCCTTCAAAACGAACACTACT
>NZ_JBDNLG010000149.1:0-3321 GCF_047718355.1 Ethanoligenens sp. | reverse complement strand
GTGTGGGCGCGACAGGCAGCGCCCGACAGCTGGCGGGCATCGTGGCGGGTGCTGACGTTGTCAAAAACGAGATTACGGCGCATGCCACAGCTGCAAAAGCCGTATCACCCGATGTGCATACGGTACTGGAGATCGGTGGACAGGACTCAAAGATCATTTTGATACGCGACGGCGTAGTGGTCGATTTTGCTATGAATACCGTTTGCGCAGCGGGAACCGGCTCTTTTCTCGACCGGCAGGCGGAGCGGCTTCAAATTCCTATTGGAGAGTTTGGCGGATATGCGCTGCGTGCCAAATCACCCACCCGCATTGCGGGGCGCTGTGCGGTGTTTGCTGAGTCAGATATGATACACAAGCAGCAGGCGGGGCACTGCGTGGAAGATATCGTGGCCGGACTGTGCGAAGCGCTTGCACGCAACTTTCTGGCCAATCTTGCGAAAGGCAAGGAAATCCTTGAACCGGTGTTGTTTCAAGGCGGTGTGGCGGCCAATGTCGGAATGGTCACGGCGTTTGAGCATGAACTGGGATGCAAGGTGGTCATCCCCGAGCATCACGGTGTGATGGGTGCGCTGGGCGCGGCACTGCTTGCGCGAAGGTCTGCTAAAAAAGGCGTACCGAGCCATTTTGCGGGGTTTGGACGCGCCGGCTTTTCGTGCGAAACATCCGGCATGCTTTGCCCGGATTGTGCCAATCATTGCGAGGTGACCGAAGTGCGGCGGGGCGGGGCGGTGACTGCCCGTTTTGGTGACCGGTGCGGGAAATGGTCAGCAAAGAGTGAAGCCGTATGCGCGCGCGGGTGACGGAAACGATTTTGCCCGCCAATAAGCCGGAGGTTTGGGCGAATCACCCGTTGCGGGTTGGTATTCCGCGCACGGTGGGTTTTTATGAACATGGGGCAATTTGGGCGCGGATGTTTGCGTTGCTGGACTGCGAGGTGGTGCTCTCCTCACCCACCGACCAGTCGATTTTAAACGCGGGCGTGCGGGCGACGGCGACGGAGTTCTGTTTGCCGATCAAAGTACTCACAGGGCATGTACTGGCTTTGGCGGACAAAGTGGATGTGATTTTTCTGCCCCGCTACCTGAGCAGTATGGTGGGCGAGATGAGCTGCCCCAAAGCCTGTGCGCTGCCGGATGTGGCGCGATTTTGCCTTGGACAGTCAGTAGAGGTTCTGGAAGCGGCGATTGACCCCGACCGGTTCTCCGAGGAACAAGAGGCAGTCGTCCTCGGTCCAGTCGCGGAGCGGCTGGGGCTGGCAGAGGAAATTGTGCGCGCGGCACTCGCACAGGCAAAACGTGAGCAGAAGGAAGCGGAACGGCCGACGGCATCCTCTGATCGGACCATCGCCCTGCTTGGACATCCCTATGTGCTCGAAGACCCGTATATCTCCATGGGACTGGCGGGCAAGCTGCGCAAACATGGTTTTGGCACGATTATGCCGCGCGACCTGCCATATCAAGTGCGGCGTGCCGATGTGCATCCTTATGATGGCAAGGCTTTTTACACCATTGGATTGGACGTGCTGGGAGCCGCCCATGCGTTTGCACGCCGGCAGGATGTGTGCGGTATGATTTACTTGACGCCGTTTGGCTGCGGCATCGACGCACTGGCCGCCTCGCATGTGGAGCAGCACCTGCGGAACGGCGAACGGCGGATGCCATTCATGAAACTGACGGTGGACGAGCAGACAGGCGAAGCTGGTTTTGACACCCGTATAGAAGCCTTTTTGGATATGATGGGGGAGGAATCATGAAAATCACGTTTCCGCACATGGGCAATATCTACATCGCCGCCAAAGTGGTGTTTGACCGGCTGGATGTGGATTATGTGATGCCTGAACCGCGCAATCGAGCGGCACTGGAAAAGGCGCTGACAGTGGCACCGGAATCCATCTGTCTGCCATTCAAGACGATCCTTGGGAATTTTATCGAGGGGCTGGACAAGGGTGCGGACGCTATTGTGTTTGGAGGAGGGCATGGACGCTGCCGCCTGTCCTATTTTGGCGATTTGATCAAGGAAACGCTGGAGGAAATGGGGTATACATTCGACTTTCTGTTCATGGACTTTAACCAGCTGGACTTGCACCAACTGGCGGAGACGTTTGGACCGTTGGTGCGGGGGAAAAGTGTGTCCTGCATTACGCGTGCACTGGTGGAGGGCGGTCATACGATCTTTTCGGTGGATCGGCTGTACGCTTTGTCCCGCAGGACGCGCTGCCGGGAATTGCATCAGGGGGATACCGACGCGGTGATGCGTCGGTTTGAAAAAGCAGTGCTTCATGCGCGGGACGCGGGACGCATCCTTGCGGAACTGCGTGAGGCACACCGCGCGCTGCACGCTGTTTTGATTGATCCGGAAGCAAAACCGCTGCGGGTGATGCTGGTGGGAGAGATTTTCACTGCCTGCGAACCGTTTGTCAATTTAGAGATTGAGCGCAAACTGGGGCAGATGGGTGTGGATGTCTACAACACGCTGGGGTTGAGCTGTTGGGTGCGTGATCATTTTTTGGGCAACGTATTTCCGTTTCTGTCATATAACAAACCCAAGCTGGCCGCACGGGCGTATGCCCGCACCGATGATTTTGGCGGGCTGGGTATCGAAACAATCGGCAATGCCGCATTGGCGCGCGAGAATGGCATGGACGGCGTCGTTCAGATCTATCCGCTTACCTGTATGCCGGAAATCGTGGCGGAGGCTGCCATGCCACATGTGCAGAAGCGCGCGGGCATACCGGTGATGACGCTGGTGGTGGATGAGCAGACCGGTGAGGCTGGGTTCATTACCCGTCTGGAAGCGTTTACAGATATGCTGGCGACACGGCGCACGCAACCTGTGCTTCACGTCGGGTGAGGCGCATGGACACGCGGGTTTGCTGCGCGTTGTTTTGTCAATTAAGCCGTCTGGAAACAGGCGGCTCTTGCCTTTTTTCTCACTTCGATGTAAGATGTGATTTACTTGAGAAAATAATCCGCCCTCCGCAAGGACGGGAGGGCTCTGCTGCCGTGATGCAGAATCTTTTTAAGCTGTTTATAAACGGTTCACAATTTTTTACAACATCCGTGATAGAATGAAAACAATCACAAAAGGGTATCTATGATAAATTAAACCAGGGAGGTTTTGCATAATGTTTGGTGATTTCTTTCATCATAAAAACGAAGACGAAGAGAACAAACAAAAGGACTCGTCTTCCGGGCAGCACGACGGGGACGCTGTCCATTCGGACCAGGGGGGCACAGATTCATCCGGTACGGAAGATCCCTATGGCGGAAACATACAATATAAATGGAATTATTACGACTATCAGAAGGCGCTGGAACAGGA
>NZ_JBDNLG010000148.1:0-3333 GCF_047718355.1 Ethanoligenens sp. | reverse complement strand
CCTTAATGTAGTTTATGCCCCATGTCCCCACTCTGGAACAGCACCTTTGGCAACGGGGATGCTGCAAAACAGAAAATCGCGTTGGTTCGGCAGGAAACGTCTGCATACAACGGCCAAAACCTGTTGACCTTTGCAAAGGAGTGGTTTAGAATAAAATCAGCGGGTTGTCCAGAAAACAAAGCGCGCTTTCATCAAAGAGCTGACACCCGTTTGTATGCGCGCGGAAAAGGTGGCTGTTTTATCATGGTCAAGATCGCACCGTCCATCCTTTCAGCGGATTTCTCCCGTCTGGGGGAAGCCCTTCAATCCATTGAGGCCGCCGGAGCCGACATCGTCCATCTTGACGTGATGGATGGCCATTTTGTGCCGAATCTTACATTCGGACCGCCCGTGATACGCGCATTGCGCGCCTGCACGAACTTGCCGTTCGACGTGCACTTGATGATGGACGACCCCGCCTCACTGCTCGACGCCTTTCTGGATGCGGGTGCAAACAGTATCACGCTGCATATCGAGGCGTGCCCCCAGCCGCAAGCCTTGTTGGCACGCCTGCGGCAGGCGGGGGTAGGGGCGGCGCTCTCCATCAAACCAAGCACCCCGGCAGAAGTCCTCTATCCGTTCCTTGACCAGCTCTCCATGGTACTGGTGATGACGGTGGAGCCGGGTTTCGGCGGCCAAGCGCTGATAGCGGATACATTGGAAAAGGTGTCCGCTATCCGAGGGGAATGTGAGCGACGCGGATTAAAAACAGACATTGAAGTAGACGGCGGCATCAATACCGAAACCGCCGCCGCCGCAATTCGGCATGGCGCCAATATCCTTGTAGCCGGCAGCGCTGTCTTCGGCGCAAAAGATATGGCGGCGGCTATTGCCAAACTGCGTGGATAAAAAAGCGCCCCGACACCGGTTCTCCCGGCATCGGGGCATCCTCAGACGGCGCACCGCCCAATGGCTTACTGAAAATAACGCATGAATTGTTCGACCGCGTGTTCTTTCTGGATTGTACTGCCGTGTTCTGCCATTACAGCCTCGCGCAGAGGTGTAGCCGCATCGGCTTTTCCATATTCAGAAAGCTCGGCAAGCAGCGCGTTCAGCCGCATACCATCCAGCCCGAAACGCACCGGTGAAAAAACCAGATTATATTGACCATCCACGCAGTACATTGCGCTTCTGCGCAGCGGAATATCGGGGTATCCTGAAAAGCGCCCCACTGCATTGATTGCATCTTCGAGTGTGCGGCAGACCAGCAGATAACTCTGGGGGGCGGCCTTCACTTTATGCCGAGCCGGTGCGTCCGCCGCCCGTTTTTCACCTGTAGTTTCCACTTTGGTCAAATACAGCACACATCCCTCGTTTTTACCGGGTAACACCTCGATCAGCAGGCGACTCCCCTTGGTGGAAAACCCCACCGAAGAGAACGCCTCAAACAGGATATCTTTGAGCATCCGTTTGGTGCCGGGGCTTTCGTTGTTGATGGAAATATAGTCAAGGTCATACCGGTCAAGTTCCGCGCTTTCAAGCGTCACGCGCAATTTATCCGGCGACAGTTTTTCAATATTCATGCAGGCAATCCGCCTCCCATGCGTTAGATTCGGGTAACCTTGCCGCAACTTGGTTCCCGCCGTGCGGCACACCGGTAGGACGGAGCGTATCCTCCGCCATACATTACGATCTTTTGTATTTTCCCATACTACATTATAATTTGATTTTACAGCTATGTGCAAGAGGTGAATAAAGGATGGAAAAAAAGGGGTGGAGCTGCATGCGGCTGAATCTGCACAAAAAACCGGTTTACAGCTTCTCTATGCGGATTTCGCCTGCTCAATTCGCCCTTTTTCTTCCATTCCTCCAATACATTGGCGTGCCAACCCCTCCCGCCGTCAAAACAGGAGCAACCCTGCGGCTGGGAGAGAAAACGAGCCGCCCATCACCCTTTTCGTATACAAATCTTTTTTCGCGGGGAGACTAACGACAGCTTTTGCTCCGCGACCGCAATATATAGACAGGCGCACGCGCTGCGACCAAACGAGGTGCATAACAGTGTCAAGAAAACCGTATCAATTTAATCCCAGTGGGCGGCGGCGAAGATCCGGCGGCCCATTTCTGACCGTTCTGATCGTCGTCGCGATCGCCGCGCTGGTTTTTATCGGCTGGAATATCTATGTCCCCCTGCGGCAGGTAATAGAAGGCTCGCGGCACACCCCCAGCAGCACGGTATCCAAAGCCCCATCCAAAACATCAGGCGCATCGCATACCGCATCCAAGTCCAGTTCCTCCGAAGCAGCGTCTTCCAAGCCGGCCGCCGCTGTGCGCGGCATCTATCTGCCGGGAGGTTCCCTCACCGCCGCTGCTATTGACCAGACCCTGACCGCCGCCAAAGGTGCCGGCGTGACCACTGCAATCGCCGAATTGAAAAGCGACGACGGTGTGCTCCACTACGCGTCTAAAATCAGTGAAGTACAGAACAACGGCATCGTCGCTTCCGGCGCGCTGGATGGCGCCTCCATCGCGCAGGAGATCACCAAAAACGGAATGACGCCCGCTGCACGCATCAGTTGCTTCAAGGACCCGTTGGCCCCGACTGTGATGCGCGACGCCGCAATTAAATACGCCGGCAATCACAGCACCAACTGGCTGGATGAAAGCGGCAGCCGCTGGCTCAACCCATATTCCCCGACCGCCGTCCAATACATCACCGACCTCGCGGCAGAAGCGGCCTCCATGGGCTTTAAACAGATTTATCTGGATAATGTGCAGTTCCCAGCCGGCGCGCAAAACCGCATCTGGTATGGCGATTCCACATCTTCCAAGGAAAGCGCCCTTCAGAGCTTTGTAACTGCAGTGACGCAAAAGGTGCACACCGCAGGCGGCACCGTCACACTTGTTCTGCCTGCGGCGGCGGCTGTAGGCAGCGGACAGGCAAGCCTCGGACAAGATCAGGACCCGTTCGGATATGGTGCAGATGCGGTCAGCCCCCTGCTCACGCCATCCTCCTTGAACGGGGTAACCATTGGTGGAACGGCCATTGCCAGCCCGGCAAGCAACCTTGCCACGGCTCTTACCACAGCAGCACAGGGGTTAAAAACATTGAACGCCGCCAAGTTCAGCAACACCATGCCGTTTATCCAGGCAGGCGCGGTCAACGGCAGTTCCACGGTCACTGCCGACACCGTCACCGCACAGATTGCCGCTTTGAAAGCAGCAGGCATCAACAATTTCGTATTCTACGCCACCGGAGCGTATGCGCTGACCGGTGTGGCGGCAAAATAAACTTACAGCGAATCTGTTTATAGCCAGCCGGCCTGCGGACGGCTGGCTATACTTTGTAAAAAA
>NZ_JBDNLG010000147.1:0-3335 GCF_047718355.1 Ethanoligenens sp. | reverse complement strand
GTGCATCGCTCGCACTCAAATTATAGTTTAAATATGTCTTATAATAATCCTGCACCGCTTTTTGCACATCCAAAGATTTAAACTTATCTGGGTTAAGCGTTTTGGCAGCCCACTGGAGTTGGAGCACTTCTTCCGGACTGTATCGATCCCAACCAAAGACACCCATCGGATTGTTGTATACTTTACCGTCCTGCACAGCCTTAACATTTTTCCACTGTGCATCGTTTTTAATTGTCGCCGCGCCATCTACACCGCCGACGCCCACAATAATAATGTCCGGATTCCATTGGAGAACCTGCTCCATAGATACCGGTTTCATGTTGCCAGTTACACCCTGCGCCGCATTAACACCGCCTGCCGTCGTAATCCAGTCATCGATGATGGTATTGCTGCCATCTATTTGCAACGGGTTAAGAGACTGAATATGCAGCACTTTGGGTTTCTGCGTTGCCGCGATGGTCGACGTTGTCTTTTTAATAGACGCAATCGTTTGCTCTAAGTATGCATTATATTTCGTCGCACGTTTTTGCGCATCTGTACCAAGAATTTTTCCTGTAAGAGAAATGCACTGTTCCATCTGCGCATAATTGGTAAAATTGAGCTGCACAGTCGGGATGCCCATGCTTTTAATTTTGTCTGCGTTGGTGTTACCGGGGGACATAAAGAAAATATCCGGGTTCTTGGCCGCCAGCGTTTCGGTGTTAAATGTTTGGGAGGTGGTTGTCACCGCATTATTCAAGCTTGGCTCCACCTTGAACATCCATGGTAAACTCTTAGCCGTGTTAGCCGTAGCAACTATCTTTTTGCCTGCCCCCAACAGCATCAGCACCTCTGTATGAGCAGGCCACGAATCTGCAATGTGATCAATCTTTTTAGGCAACTGCACAGTTGCACCTGTCATATCTGTGATGGTGCTGGGTGAGGACGCTTCGGATGACGAGCTGGATGAGGTTTTTCCTCCTGACGAACAAGCTGTAACGGAGAGTAAAAGTGCCAAACTCAAGAGCCCTGTTGCAATTTTTTTCATAAAAGCCTCCATCTCGCCATGATATGGCGGTACCAATCATACGGGAAACTGCGGAATTCCCCTTCGAGTTATCATCCGCGAGGTATTTATCTATCGCACACTTCAAAATGCAGCGCATAACGTTACATAATCAAAATGTAACAGATAAAACCATGCTTTCAATCAAATCAGCTGGGAGGTCGGTGATTTTTTAGGAGACTGCGCTGTACTGTTATTTTCATGTAAATCCCTCCTCCTGATAGATTTTCTATTGCAAAGCGTTATACAACAACGCCATTGCTAACTGATATCAAGTGCCTTATTCTGCTGCTTGTCCCGTATATGCCGATTTTTGCGGATCTTGCGGGCAAGTGCAATTAGAAATAAGTGGAACACAAGCAGCCACCGGTATACCGTCATCCCCTTGCAGGCTACCAATCTTCACCCGCACGCCATAGGCAGACAACATGTTTTGTTCGGTGATAACTTCTTCGGCAGTGCCAATTTGAAACTGAACATTACGTTGCAGCAATGCCACTTTCGCCGAACAAAGGAATGCATGATCCGGAAAATGAGACGTCATAATTACACAAAGTCCTTCTTTCGCCAAACGATTGACTTGCTCCAGCACACGAATTTGATTGCCAAAATCCAAATTGGATGTTGGTTCGTCCATGATAAGGACTTTCGGGCGCTGTGTTAAGGCGCGTGCAATGAGAACCATCTGACGTTCACCACCGCTGATTTCTGTATAAATACGCTCTTTCAGAAAACCAACGCCCAGCCGCTCCAGAGATTCCTCTGCAATGGCAACATCTGTTTTTGTAGGAGAAGCGAATGGGCCAAGATGCGCGGTACGCCCCATGGTCACAACATCCAGCACCGTAAAAGGAAACGGTGGGGTGTGTGCCTGTGGCACGTATCCGACAGCTTTGGCAAACTCTTTTCTCGGCCATCGTGAAACATCTTCACCATCCAATAAAATTTTACCTTCTTGCAATTTTAAAAAGCCTAAAATTGTTTTGAACAATGTAGTCTTTCCCACACCGTTTGGTCCCAGAAGGCAAAGCACCTCACCCGAAACTGCCAACAGCGACAGATCTTTAACAATCGTTTTTGCTCCATATCCACAGGAAACATTCCGAAGTTCCAATTTCATTGCTGTTTTTTCCTCCCCCGAATAAGCAGAACAATAAAGAATGGCGCACCGATGATCGATGTAAGAATCCCCAAAGGAATTTCTGCCGCAAAAGCCACGCGTGCTACATCATCCGCAATAATAAGGAATATCGCACCTGTGAGCAGCGAAGCCGGCATCAAATATTTATAATTGGGACCGACAAACAGACGCGCCACATGCGGAATAACCAGGCCCACCCAAGCAATGATGCCGCTGACAGCTACGGAAGCGGCTGTTAAAAGTGTTGCGCAAACAATGAAAATCCATCGCAGACGTTTGGTATTGATTCCCATTGTTTGCGCCTCTTCTTCTCCAAATGAAAGCACATTCAGATTCCAACGCAGCAAAAAAATAGGAATAAACCCCACGAGCAACGGCGGCAGCAACAGATATAAATTTGACATTGTAATAGAAGAAAGCCCGCCCATCAGCCAAAATGTGATGGCCGGCAGTTTATTGTTGGGGTCGGCCACATATTTGGTAATGGATATAAACGCAAGAAACAAATTATATACAACCATACCTGTCAGAACGAGCATCAAGATGGCGTTGTCCCCCCGGCTGATAATCAAGCTGATAAAATAAGACAGCATCACGGCGCAAACGCCCATGATGAATGCCAAAACAGAGATCCCCAGAAGGTTAAACGAAAGCATAAGACCCAGCGCGGCACCGAAACCCGCACCAGACGTGGCACCCAGAATATCCGGCGATACCATCGGATTCCGAAATAAGCCCTGATAAGTAGCGCCTGCCGTAGCCAGTGCACCGCCTATCAATGCAGCGGAAACGATGCGCGGCATCCGCACTGAATAAAGCACCGTTACCGCCGCCGCAGATGCCTGTGTATGCCAGCCAAATAGGGAATGGCAAAAAATCTGTAAGATCGTCGGCAATGGAATCATATACCGCCCCAAACAGAATGAGAGCAAAAAAACCGCCAAAAACACTACCAAAAGCAACGGCAGTGCAATTTTCCATCCGAATCGTTCTACCGACTTTTCTTGTAAAACGGTTTCTTTCATACCATCCTTCACTCCATCTCTATTCTTTACGATGTGCATAGATACACGACATAGCATACCATATATATCAAAATACTTTATTTTCCATTTATGTTAATTTCAAAATTTCATTGTTATTCCACGG
>NZ_JBDNLG010000146.1:0-3481 GCF_047718355.1 Ethanoligenens sp. | reverse complement strand
GAATATGTAGCTTTACCACTTTTTTCTTGGTTTCCTCAGTAATCGTTTGCATGGCATACTACTTTTCTAATAGATATTGTAATCCATTAGGCAGGAGCGTTACAAGTTCACTATACCACTACACCATAAAGCTGTGTGCCATTTAAATCATACACATACACATGTGCATCAATGGGAAGATTCGGTGCGTCAGATTTCCATGCCCAACCGCTTGATGCATTTACAGTATAGAATTTAGGTGAGCCCTTCCCGAAAAAACGGACAGCCAAAAGCATCAAGAAACGGAATAAATCAGCGAATAGCTACCGCCTTCATCGCCGAAGCGGCAGCAGTTAGTCTCCAGTCTTTTTCAAAGGTTTTGGGTGCTACCCACCCCAGAGCAGAATGAGGACGAACGGAATTGTAAAAGGCTTCGATGTACCAAAATAAGGCCGCCTTTGCCGCGGCGCGGCGCGTTTCTTTTCTTTTTGTTCCATAATAAGCCCTCTTTCCCTTTCCATTATACCGAATGATTTTTTGTTTATCAAATCGGGAATGGAGGCAAAGACTTCACAAGGCAAACCGGACTTGACCGGCAGCGCGAACGTGAGCAGGCATTGGGCTTTGGCCGTAGTCCAGCACAAAAAGCAGTCTGGGCAAATAAAAAGTTCGTTGATAAATACGCCCAATATCAGTATAATAAAGACGGAACGATAAAGCCAACAGATGACTGGACGCAAAAGAAGGATTCGCATGTTCCACGCACATATAAGCCAAATGCAGTTGTTGACACGGTTTCTCGCGCGGGCAAACAAAAAGACCGAACGATTTATGACCCGGACGGATAGATGGTAAAGCAAATTCACGGAGGCGATCACGGCCACCCGAAGCAGCATCCCTACGGGAATCACGGAGAACATGTCTACGATTACGTATGGCATGACGGCGCCGATAAGCCGGACAGAACGACAAGAGAAGCGACCGAAGCAGAGCGAATCCAGAACAAAGATATTTTAGGGAGGTGAAGAGCGTGACAGTTAATGCCTTTATAAAAATATTGGCGTGTAATGAGCCTGATTTTTCATACAATGGGCAGAACTATTCTATCTGCTGGCCCGACGGGAAATACTACGTCACCGCCGAAGATTCTCCTAACGACGTTGATTTAGTGTTTCAGGATGTAGATGACCTGCTTGACCATTGGATTATACAGGGGCAACCTTTACGCCTTATAATCCCTAAAATTGATTTGGGATAAGAACATAAAAATTATTGCGTCCTCTTCGGAGGGCGCTTTTTTATGTTCAAAAAAACTTTTTTGTGAAAACGTGCATACTTTTTGCCCTCACAATGTAACTACAAGACAGAGACTTTTATTTGGCTGACCTGCGGGCCTAATCAGCAGGCCGACAGGTGATGGCGACCACTTGAAACGCTTATCGGAGGAGATTTGACATGAAAAAGGACGAACTAACCACTATTGGATTGACGGACGAACAGGCGGCACAGGTATTTGCACTACACGGCAAAGACATTACCAAGCTGCAAGGCACAGTCACCGCGCTGACGGACGAGCGCGATACCTTGAAATCACAGCTCGGCGAGGCGAACACACAAATCGAAGGGTTTAAAAAGCTGGATGTGGACGGTATTCAGAGAGCAGCCGATGACTGGAAAGCCAAATATGAAAAGGCTACCGCTGACTTTGAATCCGTCGCTGCCGCCTGCAATTATGATGATGCGGTAAAAACCGCCGCTGCAGGCATCAACTTTACGTCGGTGTTGGCTAAAAACGCTTTTGTAGGTCTGCTCAAAGACAAAGCGCTCAAGCTGGATGGCGGCAAGCTCATTGGGTTTGACGACATACTCAAGCAAGCACAGACTGACGACCCAAGCGCCTTTGCATCTGACAAGCCCGCGCCGAAGTTTACCACACCAATCACAACGCCCGCGCCAGAAGTCACCAAAGAGGCGTTCGCCAAAATGTCTTATCTTGACAAGCTAAAACTGAAAAATGAACAGCCCGATGCGTACAAGGCGCTTCGAGAGGCGAAATAGGAGGAATAACACATGCCCGGTACTTTTCTCGGTTTCCCGTTTGACGAGGAACTTTTCAACGAAACCTGGGGGCAGGCGCCCGACCCGACGCACAACTCGCGGCATCGGCCAACTGGTCTGTGATTTATGACCCGAAATCCATCGAGATGGCGCAGCTCATTACCAACGGCTGATTGGAGGGCGACATGCTGTATGCGGATTATGATTATTACACCGGCACCTTTTACGGGCGGGCCATCAAAGAGGATGACTTCCCGGCGCTAATCCGCGATGCCTCCGCCTTTATAGACCGACTGACTTTTCGCCGCGTCCCGGCAGGGCAACCTCCACCGGATGCGGTGAGCATGGCGGCCTGTGCGGTGGCGGAGCGTATCCAGACGGCGCGGCAATCCGGCGCATTAAACACCAAGGCTGCTCTCAAATCCGAGAACACAGACGGATTGGAGGGATATCACCATTTGTAATGTTCTTGGTTGCCCACTGCACCGACCCATCGGTACCTATCCACGCGACTGCCAACGCATAGTTGCCGGCTGGCAATTTAGTCGTATTTACCGTGAGGGTATATCCGCTGTTGAGCGTTCCGTAATCCGGAAATGCTGCTTTTACATCCTGCCGGGATGTTAACTTGTTACCGCCAACCGAACCAAGGCTGTGTGCATGGCCGCCTGCGTCCCACGCATAGGCATCCACACGGTCAATACCAGATGCGTTAAGCGTCCAGCCGGATACTGTAAGATACACTGTCGCCGGTGCATCAATATCGGTTATTCCGCCGGTTGCTGCCTTGTACTGAGAGGGCGTTGTGGTCTGCACCGATACTGTCGATACCTGTTGCGCAGATGCCCTTGTGGCAAAGGCTACGGCCAAAATGGCGGCTGCGGTGACGATGAGCAGCTTGGAACGAGATTGTTTGCTTCTTTTGGCTTTCGCTATTGTTTGCTTACCCATTTAAACTCTCCTCATTATGTCGCATGTATTTAGAGCATATATCACTCGACGTTCCCGCTGGAGTTTACGGTGAAAGAATATTTAGCCACAACCGTTCCATCGTGAGCGGTGAGCTGGAGGACATAAGTGCCAGCGGTCAAATTGTCAAAATAAATGAAGCATCTTGGCCGTTTTTAGAAACAACATCAGTCGTCAACATTTTGTTATAACCGTTGGAGCCAGTAAGCGAGGATGTTGCATTAAAACCACCATGTGCAGTCCCCAGCGCGGTGGTAGTGTTAATATCTGCATATCCTTCGGCAACCTCGTTTGCAAAGCCCACGCCTTGAAAGTGTACTGTTTGGGCAATGCCGGTGATCTCGTCGGTGTATGAGCGGGTTGTGTCCACACGGACGTATTGGGCCGCTGGGAGCCGGGGCCGCACTGACAATCGGCAAACCATTGACCATGCTGGCACTGCTGGTCGTGCTCGATGTGGAAGATATTGTTGGAG
>NZ_JBDNLG010000145.1:0-3521 GCF_047718355.1 Ethanoligenens sp. | reverse complement strand
CAATTTATTTTAACACAAAACAATAGAAATGTGCGCCCCAAATCCCAAAAGCAGAAAACACAGCCCACTCTTTTGTGCCAATGGTATGTGTACAGGCAGCAGTTGCATATGCTTCAAGCATACAAAGGGTTCATTTAAGTACGCAAAATAATATTAGAACTGGTTATGAGAGAAAAGAGTGAATGGTTTTGAAAGTCTGGATACTAAAAAAAAACACGCTGATTTTCACCGTTGTCATCGCAGCTCTTTGCGTAGCACTGGCTGTCTTCGTCATTCAATTGATCCCATGCGCGGTCGCGACAGCAACATCTAAAAAAGAGCTTCCCATTTATTGTGTAGACCGGACAGAAAAAATCGCAAGCTTGAGTTTCGATGCTGCTTGGGGTGCAGAAGATACCCCCACGCTGATTCGTATCTTGAACGAGCATCATGTCCATGCCACTTTTTTTGTTGTCGGCCAATGGGTGGATAAATATCCAGCTGAAGTCAAGGCATTATCCGATGCAGGCAATGAAGTCATGAACCACTCGGACACCCATCCGCACATGCCACAACTTTCCCCTGCGCAAATGCAGAGCCAAATTGACCAATGCGATCAAAAGATCGAGAAAATCACGGGTAAAAAACCGACTTTGTTCCGCCCTCCTTACGGTGATTACAGCAATGCCGTCATTGAGACTTTGCGGGGGATGAATCACAATGTTATACAGTGGGATGTTGATACATAAGATATAAAAGTAAAACACGTTACAGGT
This sequence comes from Ethanoligenens sp., assembly GCF_047718355.1. Classification (NCBI taxonomy): domain Bacteria; kingdom Bacillati; phylum Bacillota; class Clostridia; order Eubacteriales; family Oscillospiraceae; genus Ethanoligenens; species Ethanoligenens sp. The sequence goes on along the minus strand of NZ_JBDNLG010000145.1, from coordinate 2,766 downwards.
AACAGAAAATGCCCCGTCAGCTGTAAGGCCAGCGGGGCATAAATTATACGTAAAATCAGCGGATGCTCTCGGAATCACGCTGGATGATGCAACAAATCATGCAGCATCCCCGTTCGGAAGGTTATGGTTCGAACTCTAAAAGATGCCTGCGGGAAAAGCCCGCAGGCATCTTTTTTTCTTTTATGTCGGTCGGCTTACAGTTCGCGCGCGACCTGATTCGCATCCCAGATGGCCGACATGATATTGCGCACATGGCGTGAGTCGCCAACATTGTAAACCACCTTGCCGCAACTGCGGAGGCTGTCGAACAGCGCCGTGTTTGCGCGATAGCCTACTGCGACCATCACCGTGTCGGCCTTGAGATCCTTTACGCCGTCCGGCGTTTCCACCGTAACGGAAGCATCGTTCACAACCTTTGCCTTCGAGTTGCGGTAGACTGGGATGTTGTTGAAGACAAGCAAATCACGCAGCATGTCAAAGTTCGCAAAGCACATATCCTCGCCGCCGCCGCAGATTTCCGGCATCGCTTCGACGACCGCGACATTCTTGCCCTGTTGCCGCAGCCACAGCGCGGTCTCGCAGCCGACGAGGCCGCCGCCGATCACTACGACGTCACTGCCGGCCTTCTCTTTGCCGAGCAGCAAGTCGTCGGCTGTGCAGACGTGGTTTTTGCCGCCGAAATCGAGTCGAACGGGGGAGGAACCGGTCGCAAAAATCACGACATCAGCGTTGGAGCGTTCGATTGTTTCCTGATCTGCGGTGCTTCCGAGCCTGACCGCCACCGGCAATCTGCCAAGCTGCACGGCATACCAGTCGATCAGCGCGCGGTCGTCCGCCTTGAAGTCGGGTACACAGCCGGGCAGGATATTGCCGCCGAGCTGGTCGTTTTTCTCAAGCAGCGTGACCTGGTGCCCACGCATTGCGCACACGCGCGCCGCTTCCATCCCCGCAAGTCCGCCGCCGACCACCAGCACATTCTTCTTTTCGAGCGCCGGAGTGATGGCAAACGCCTTTTCCCTGCCGCAGGCCGGATTCACCGCGCAGGAAAGGGGCAGCCCGGACGCAAGCCGCGCAAGGCACCCCTGCTGACAGGAAATACATGGGCGAATATCCTCGAGTTTCCCTGTCTGGATCTTCTCGGGCAGATAAGGATCAGCGAGCAACGGGCGGCCATAGGCAACAATATCACAGCTCACGCCGAGCGCCTCAAGAGCCATCTCCGGGTCGTCCATCCTCCCCGCGAGGATGACGGGAATCTTCACGTTCTCTTTGACAAGCTTGCCGAATTCCCGGTACATTCCTTTTTTAAAATACATCGGCGGATGGTTCCAGTACCAAGAATCGTAGGTGCCGGCGTCTACATTGAGCATATCGTAGCCGGCCTCCTCAAGAATCTTCGCGGCTTCGAGCCCTTCCTCAATATCCTTGCCCTTTTCCTCAAAGCTCTCACCCGGCAGTGCGCCCCTGCGGATGGCTTTGACAAAGCTCTTGAGGCTGTAGCGCAGGGAGACAGGGAAATCCTCTCCGCAAGCGGCCTTGATACCCTTGACAACGTCAGTGGCCACTTTCAGCCTGCCGCGTAAATCGCCGCCGTACTCGTCGGTACGCTTGTTATACAGAGAAATGGCAAACTGGTCGAGCAGATAGCCTTCGTGCACGGCGTGGATCTCGACACCGTCAAATTTCGAATGCTTGGCGACGACCGCACATTTGACAAAGGAAGCGATCAGTTCCTTAATTTCCTCGACCGTCATCGCCCGATGTTTGATGGAAGGATCCCACCGGTTCTCCTGCTCCGAAGGCGCGTAGGCGTTCTTCATTAGGTGGGGAATCACCACCCGGCCAAAGCCGCCTGTCAGTTGCAGAAAAATCCGTGCATCATAGGAATGTATGCGCTCGCACATCGGAGCGGTGGACTTGGCGAACATCAGCGGATTATGTCCCGCGCAGGGAAGGGAAAGCGCTTCCATCTCGTTGTAGTTGACGCAGGTAACGCCCGTGATGATCAAACCCGTCCCGCCCTTGGCGCGCTCCACGTAATACTCCTGCGCATTCTCGGTAAAACCGCCGCATGGGTCAGACATTGCCACCATGCCCAGCGGCGCCATCGCAAGCCGGTTCTTCAGCGTGAGCTTCCCTACTGTCATCGGCTCAAAGAGTTTTGCATATTTGTCACCCATTCAGATTACCATCCTTTCGAGGAAGACCGCCCGAAAGTCGCTGTCCCCCGGCTCGGCGTCCCCATATCCTTTTCAAGCGTGCGCCGCACAGACAAGACGGTGTCCGCCATTCGAACATGTCCAGTATATTGCGGATGATCGTTTCTGTCAATTCATTCCGTACTTCTATTAAAAATTTTATTGATTATTTACAATTTTCAATTGCAGAATCAAAGCTACATCTAAAAGATACCGGCTTTCACTTTGTTCAAATTTTTATGGACTGATTACTCATCAGGACCCTTAAAAGGGCCTTTATACATCTTGTGGTTGTTCAAAAACGAGTAAGCAAAAAAGAAAAAACCATCATTGCTCGTATCATTTATGGGACTGGTATCATAAAGAGATGGACATTGCGACAATTCCCGCAATGACTGCGCCGATTACATCAGAAATCAAGTCGAAGTTTGTATCTGTAAGTCCGTGCTGATGATTGGAATGGCTGATGGAATCCAAAATAAATTCGTATATTTCAAACAGACATCCCAAAGATATTCCTATGTTCGCTACAAACCCAGCCTTATAGATTTTAGAGGATAAGACATAT
>NZ_JBDNLG010000144.1:780-3715 GCF_047718355.1 Ethanoligenens sp. | reverse complement strand
GATAAAATACCGTTTGAGTGCAATACTATGGATAGTTCAAAAGGAACGCACGCTGCATGTTAAAAGCGGGGCGCTGGAAAATTGTGCTTTCGCGGGAAGACGCGGTCTGCGTGTAAAGATGACCAAAATACGAAATGATAAGATCTGCCGGTCATTCTTGGATGCCCATAGAATTGCCGATGTCAAACGAAGGAGCGGTCTGATTTGGATAAATACGTAATCACAGGCGGAACAAAACTGCAAGGTGAGGTAACTATCAGTGGCGCGAAGAATGCCGCTGTGGCGATATTGCCGGCAACTGTGCTGGCGGGCGGCGTATGCCGTATTGAGAATATTCCCAACATCAGTGATGTGAGCAGTCTTTTAGATATCTTGACCCATATGGGTGCGCGTGTACGGTTTTTGCAGCGCTCAGTAGTGGAGATCGACACGACGCATCTGCAAACCCCGCAGGTGCCATATGAACTTGCGCGTAAAATGCGCGCATCCTGCTATTTTCTGGGTGCGTTGCTTGGACGGTATCATCGGGCACAGGTAGCTATGCCAGGTGGATGTGATTTTGGCGTTCGCCCCATTGACCAGCATATCAAGGGAATGGAGATGCTGGGCGCGACCGTGATGCTTGAACATGGGATTGTGGAAGCCTCTGCATCCGCACTGCATGGAACCGCCATCTATCTGGATGTCGTTTCGGTAGGCGCTACCGTAAATGTCCTTCTTTCCGCGGTGCGCTGCGAGGGGCTGACGGTGATTGAAAATGCGGCAAAAGAACCGCATATCGTTGATCTTGCCAATTTCCTCAATGCAATGGGTGCAGATGTGCGGGGCGCGGGCACCGATGTGATTAAAGTGCATGGTGTTTCCCAACTGCACGGCTGCACGTATTCCATCATTCCGGACCAAATTGAAGCGGGAACATTCATGGCGGCGGCGGCGGCGACGGGCGGCCACGTTTTGCTGAAGAACGTCATCCCAAAACATTTGGAGTCTATTACTGCTAAATTGGCTGAGATGGGCACTGAAATCACCGAGTTTGACGATTCGATTCTGGTCGAGCGCCACGGTCCGTTGAACCACGCAAATCTCAAGACAATGCCGCATCCCGGTTTTCCAACGGATATGCAGCCGCAAATGGCGGTGCTGCTCTCACTTGCACAGGGAACCAGCATCATCACCGAAGGCGTTTGGGACAATCGCTTTCGATATGTGGAGGAACTCAAACGGATGGGTGCGAGCATTCAGGTGGACGGCAAGATCGCAGTTGTTGAAGGTGTTGGAAGACTGTTGGCGGCACCGGTCAAAGCTACAGATTTGCGTGCCGGCGCAGCTATGCTGATTGCCGGTCTGGTTGCTCATGGTGTCACGGAAATCGAAGACATTCGCCACATAGAGCGGGGCTATGAATACGTGGACGAAAAATTCCGCGCGCTTGGGGCAAAAATCAAGCGGGTGTCGGTGACATCGGACGATGCGGCTTTGGCCAGTGCGGTTTGATTTGCACGCGCATATCATAAAAATGAGGGAAAGGTTTTCCTATACATATGGCAAGGTTTTGTTCACTTTACAGTGGCAGCAGCGGTAACTGTATTTACATAGAAGGCGATGACGGCGGGGTTTTGATTGATGCAGGCGTCAGTATGCGCCGCATCTCCACCGGTCTGCAAATGATCGGGGCCAGTATGGCGGACGTGCGTGCAATTTTTATTACGCATGAACATAGTGACCATATCAAGGCACTGCCGATGCTGTTCAAAAAATATGATTTGCCGATTTTTGCTACACCGGGCACCGTACGGGGCGCTTGTGCCGCCATGGACGTGCTGGATCCTGCACGCTTTGAGATTCTTGAGACCGGATGCTGTGCTGAAGTGGCGGGAATGGCGGTTTCCACGTTTGCTACGTCGCATGACAGCTTGGAGAGCGTGGGATACCGTGTCCTTTTGCAGAATGGGGAAAGTGCCGCCGTGGCTACGGACCTCGGTTTTGTGGACGAGCCTGTCCTGCGGGGTGTGCAAGGCTGTAAGATGGTCATGCTGGAGTCCAATCATGACATCGCCATGCTGCAAAACGGGCGGTATCCGTTTTACTTGAAACGACGTATTCTGTCGGCGATGGGGCATCTTTCCAACCGGGACTGTGCGGCTGTACTTCCGTCTTTGGCTGATGCAGGGATGCGGCATGTGGTACTGGCACATTTGAGTACGGATAACAATTCTCCCGAATTGGCTCTGGAGACCTCTGTAGAGGCGTTGTGCGCGGCGGGAATGCAGGATGTGGTCAGTGTTGAGGCTGCGCCGCGCTGCGGACCGGGACGCGTCTATACTCTTTGAGGAGGACTGTATGCTTTCGATCGAGCTGTGGTGCGTCGGCGGGTTAAAAGAACCCTATTGGAAAGCAGCCTGTGCCGAATATGTCAAGCGGCTGAGTGCCTGGGCGAAAGTAACTGTGCATGAGCTGCGTGAGCAGCCGCTGCCCAAAGATGTTTCTATAGCGCAGATACAAACATCGCTGCAAGCAGAGGGTGAGCGTTTGGTTGCCGCCTTACCTAAAGATGCTTATGTCACAGCACTTTGCGTGGAGGGCCCGCAGATTTCTTCTGAAGCGCTTGCACAGGCATTAAATCAGAAGATGATTGCCGGGCATTCCAAGCTATGCTATTTGATTGGCGGTTCCCATGGGCTCTCAGAGACGGTCAAGTACCGTGCGGATGAAATGCTCTCTTTTTCCCGCATGACGATGCCGCATATGCTGGCACGTGTTTTTTTGCTGGAGCAGCTCTACCGCGCCGTAAGCATCCTGCACGGCGGAAATTATCATAAATGACGGGTGTCCAATTTGAAGAGGATGCTGCAAAATAATTCCGACGGAAAATACTGCATGAAAATGCGTCTTGAAAGGGCGTTGAAAGCCCGTTGCAGCCGCAGTTTCATGGGGT
>NZ_JBDNLG010000144.1:0-770 GCF_047718355.1 Ethanoligenens sp. | reverse complement strand
TAAATATAATTAAATAAGGGTGCTCAATTTTAAGGAGCTTGATGAAAATATAACCCTTCGTAAAACATTTTCTGAAAGTGCTTGTGCAACGGGAGTTCACCCGGTTTTACATACGCATTTTCATGGGATAAACACGATTCCTTTTCGCAGAGTTGCCTCCGCAGATTTTAGCTGCAACGGACCGTTTGTTTTTATGAAGAGGAACTGTTTCCCGACGCCGCGTAAGCCGCTTGGAATTGCTCAATCCAATTGGCGGCAGGCGCGATAGGAGCTGATAGTGCGTCTGCGGCGTTGGCATGGATTTTCACATAAATACTCTCTGAGGCAAGAATATCGGTTAGATGGAATTGTATGTTTAAGGACTCCAGCGTTTGCGTATTTTGCGTTGCGGTTTCACGCAGCATAGCGAATAAATCCTGCGCCGATTTTTGCGCAAGGCTCTGCAAACTGTTCGAACGATCCATGCGGCAGATTACAAGGGATAAAGCCACGCGCCCAGGCGTCGACCCGTATGCATGTGCCATGTCCGCCAGATTGACGGTGGACGGCAGGGGACTGCTGATCAGATGATCGGCTGAAACGGACATGCTGGATGAAACAGCAGCCTTTTTCATTTGCGGAGCCTGTGTACTGCAGGCGGATAGGACTGTTAATGACAGCAACGCGGTCATTAATAAAAGAGGCCTGCTCAGCACGCAAATTCCTCCTTAATGTGGGGTTGGCAGTTTGGGCCAAGATGTCTTTGGATAGTATACCATAAAATTTTATAG
>NZ_JBDNLG010000143.1:0-3817 GCF_047718355.1 Ethanoligenens sp. | reverse complement strand
ACAAAAGCAAGGAAAGTTTTGCAGCTGACTTAAAGCAGATTTGGCTTGCGCCTGATGCAAAAACTGCCCGGAAGCGGGCTGATTCTTTGACAGAGGAATATGAGAAACGCTTTCCGGATGCTATTCGAATTCTTGAAGACGGTCTTGAGGATTCGCTTCAATTCTATGCCTTTTCGGCGCTGGATTCCAGAAAAATCGCAAGCTCAAACATGCTGGAACGGCTGAATAAGGAAATCAGGAGACGTACCCGGGTGGTTGGTATTTTTCCTAATCCCGATTCCTACGTCCGGCTCGTTGCCACATACTTGATGGAATACGCCGAGGACTGGTCAGATGCAAGAGCGTATTTCAGCGTAGAGTCTATTCGAGAAGCCTTTTCCTCAGCCGCATAATTCATTTTTTTCGGAGTGAAATTGCAAACTTCTATTGACACTACCCGATATGGTCAAATCCCAATTTAAGAGCGCCGAATGGGCTGGCACACACATGGAATAGCACCCTCAACGCCATGTTAAAAGAGCTTGATGGAAATCATGGCCTGCCTGTACTGTTTGATGAAATCGGGATGTCCGAAGCGAACAGTTTCCATGGCCTGTTGTATATGCTGGGAACGGGAGTTGAAAAGGCCAGACTGAATCGCATGGGCGGTTTTAGAGACAAGGGGATATGGACTACCACGATCATCATGACTGGTGAATTCAGTCCGCTCCAACAATCTGAAAAATATGAGGGACTGCAAGTGCGGCTTTTGGAATTCTCAGATGTTTCCTGGACAAGCAGTGGAAACCAAGCCGATGCCATCAAAAATGGTATCCTTTCCAACCATGGACATGCAGGTCCTAAATTTGTCGAATATATCTTGCCGAGGCTTCCTGATGTTCTGAATGAAATTGAAACCAAGGAGCAGGAAGTAAAGACTATGTTGAAGGCAAAGGGCCTTACAAGCAATCTTGTGGAAAGGCGTGCGTGGCATTTGGCCGTCCTCATGGAAACCGTTCATTGTATCAATGAGTCTGCGTTAAAGCTTGATTTGGATGAGGAAGCAATTTTACAATTTCTTCTGGATCAAGAGGTGCGTGCTAACAGGGAATCGGATTTGGGTGAAACCTCGTACCAGTATTTTAAAGAGCAGATTCTGTCCAATTGGAATCACTTTTTAAAAAAAGGCATGGGGGACGATCAAGATCGTTTCCACTGTCCATCTGAAATTTGGGGGCGCATTGATCGTATCCATGATGGATCGTTTGAGGTGAATGTTTTTCCAGAGAACTTTGAGAGGATTATGCGCCGCGGAAGCTTTACTTCCATAAAATCGATTTTAATAAAATGGAAGAATAACGGGAGGCTGAGTTTTGAAGAGGGGCGTATCACTCGAAAAAGGAAGCTTATCCCTAATGGTCTGCAATTGCCGATATATGTGGCAAAATTCAATGATGCTGATGAAATAATACCGCCTAGTGTTCCTACTGAGGAAGATGCCGTGACAGCTTCCGATGTGGGGGTACGGGATAATGAAAAATTATAATTATAATCGGTACACGGAAATTACAGCGCGGGTATCGCGCAAACATTTACAGCTTATGGGGGCCTTTGGAGTAACCCGCACTGTCGAAGTTACAAATAAAGTGAGCGTCCAAGGATTTGAAATGAATGACTGTGTGGAAACGGTATTGGCCGTTCTGGCACAAATGATTGTAATCTAATCTAATGGCAAATATACGATGATAAATCAAGCCGTGATCATTACTAATTTGAAAATAATAAGCCTTCGGCGGGCGTGATAAAGAGCATCAAGCAAGGTGCTCAAATATATATTATATCATCATACTTAGGGTTCTGGATGCTGAAAAAGCCAGTTGCTAAATAAGCAGCTGGCTTTTTCTTGTGAAAATCGGAGGTAAATGATATGATAAAGCGCAAAGCTAGTTCCGGAAACAAAGTGGCAATATACGCTAGATATTCCAGCGATAATCAGAGGGACGAATCAATCGACGCGCAAATTCGGGCTGTCCGGAAATATTGCGCGGAGGAAGGGTTTGTGGTGGTCAAGGAGTATATTGACCGGGCTAAGTCGGCTACCACAGATCGTAGACCGGAATTTCAGCGGATGGTCACGGACAGCGCACTGGATCTGTTCGACGTTGTAATGGTGCATAAGCTCGATCGGTTCAGTCGTGATCGGTATGACAGCGCGATTTATAAAAGAAAATTGCGTAGAAATGGCGTAATGGTCTTTTCAGTTACGGAAAGACTGGATGACAGTCCGGAATCTGTGATGATGGAATCGGTGCTGTCCGGCATGGCTGAATATTACAGCAAAAATTTGGCTCGGGAAGTGCGAAAAGGCATGCAAGAATCCGCCTTGCAGTGTAGACATACGGGTGGAACCCCACTGCTGGGATACGATGTAGACCCGGTGACAAAAAAATATGTGCTCAACGAGGCCGAAGCTATGGCAGTCCGTGATATTTTTCGCTTCTATAACGAGGGTTGTGGCTATGAGAAAATTATGAACATTTTAAATGCTAAGGGTTACAAGACAAAAAAGGGAAAACCGTTTGGTAAGAATAGCCTGCATGAGATTTTAGCTAATGAAAAGTATAGTGGCGTTTTTATTTACAACCGGTCTTCCAGCAAAACATTTGATGGTACCCGCAACAACCATATCCCCAAAAAGGACGAAGATATCATTCGTATTGAAGGAGGAGTGCCTGCTATCATCGAAAAAGATGCATTTAGACAAGCAAAGCAGCGCATGGAAGCCAACCGGCATCAGGCAGGCAGCTATAAAGCTAAAGAGAACTACCTGCTTAGTGGGCTGGTATTTTGCGGAGAATGCGGACATGCCATGAGCGGAAACCGGCGCTTTGGAGGGAGCCATAAAACCAAATATGTCTCTTACAAATGCTGCTATCGTGAAAATAACAGAGCGTGTACCAACAAGGAAATACGCAAAGAATACCTAGAGGGGTTCGTGTTATCTGAGTTGGAGCGCATGATCTTCCATGAGGAGGCCATTCCTCGCCTGCTTGCCATGCTAAATGACTACAAGGCGAAGAAGACGGCCAGTGACACTAGAGATACGGAAGTCATGCAGGCGCGTTTGGCTGACATTAATAAGCAAATTCAAAACATTGTCAATGCGATTGCATCTGGTTATATGCAGCCGGAATTTAAAGAAAAAATGACGGAACTGGATGAACAGAAAGCCATCTGTGAAACACAGCTTTTTGAAATCCATGTGCCGGAAGAACGGGCGGTTGTTACAGAGCCTATGCTGCGAAAAATGATTGGTATGTTCCGCGATTTTGTCCAAGCCAAGAACATACCGGAATGCAAGAAATTCATTCAGTCCTTTGTCAAGCGTGTGGTGGTCTTCCATGACCGCGTAGAGGTGACCATGCGGCTTGCCATAACACCGGCACAGGGTGATTCCTTGATTCTACACTCCGAAGAGGATACCAAGACCATACAGGGGAAATATAGCGTGGCATAATCTCAAGCCAGAAAAAAGAAGCAGCCTTCCAAGTGAAAGGTTGCTTCTTTTTTTGTCTGATAAATTCCGCTTTGAAATCGCGGTAACAATCGCTTACAATACTTGTAGACTGCTGGCTTGCTGTATGGCTTTATCTTTCCATGTCCCGTAGGTTATCACAAGTTAGTAAATTCCAATTGGGAACCAGCGCATTACAGAAATAATTTACATTACCGGCAATGAAGTGGTAACCTACCAATATGACAATTGGGATAAACTGCTGAATATGTAAACAATTTTAGGTATTGGTAAAAACAAAAAGTAACATCTCCATTTGTAAAG
>NZ_JBDNLG010000142.1:0-3820 GCF_047718355.1 Ethanoligenens sp. | reverse complement strand
GTGTTACCGAGGTATACTTACGGAACTTATGGTGATTTAACCAGCCACACCGGCAGCAGCAGTGCGATCTTCCTGTTCAATGGCCGCGACGGCGTGCAGACCGACCGACAGCAACGGCCTATATTACATGCGGGCGCGGTATTATTCCTCCACACTGAAACGGTTCGTGAACGTCGATGTAAAAAAGGGCAACATTCAGGACGCCGAAACCCTGAACCGCTATGCCTATGCCAACGGAGACCCGATAAACCTGATAGACCCATTCGGAACCAGTTTGGAAACGGGGAGTTAAGCTGCAAAGGACGTCGCTCATACCGTATTAGACGGTTTGGAAATCATTCCCGGCGTCGGAATGGTTTTTGACGCGGCAAACGGCGTATGGTATGCGTCCGAAGGCGATTGGGCAAATGCTGGTTTTTATGCAATAGCTTTTATTCCGATTGTCGGTGACATCACGGAAGTTGGAAAAACAGCTAAAGATGCTGTTGAAATTGGAAAAGACGTTGAAAAAATAAGTGAAGCTGCCAAGGATGCAGAGAAGGTTGCTGATGCAAATAAATTAAATCACATCTTTGGAAAGTCCGAACATAATCTTGATAGTTTGTTAGGAAAGTACAGTGGAAATGAGACAAAAGCATTTAACGCCTTGGAAACAGCTACTCAAAAATATGTTGGCGCTAATAATATTACTGGAAATTTTAAAGACATAACTGTAAACGTCAATGGTATCAATGTGACGGTAAGAGGAACTGTAATAAATGGTCAAGTTAAAATTGGAACTGCATTTATTCCGTAAGGAGGATAACCATAATGAAAGTCATAAAAAGTCTTGATGTCTTTGAAAACAAATTGATGAAAATGTTTTTGAATGGTGAAGGAAACGTATTTTCTCGGCTTAAAAAGCAATACATGGTTATAAATGTAATATCAAGAGAACATTCTGATGCCGGATTTTTCACTAATTTTTCGCTTCCTGAAAATAGTGAAGATTTACGTTTGGATAATAAATCGTTCCATATAGGTGATATTGATGGGTCAGTGAATGGAATTGCAGGTGCAGTTGGATTTGTACTTTACATTAAGCATGGAGCAATAGCATTGCTTGAAGGATACACGAACGCACTGAATAAATGGCCCAAGTCCAATAACGAAATAACACTCGAATATGATTCCCCCAATAAAAGAAATATAGATTTGATTATACGAGCGTAAGCACTCATACGAACCGTCTCACCGGCACGGCGGACAAGACGGCCGCGGGGGCGATCATCAACCAGTACGCCTACACCTATGACGCGGACGGCAATATTCTCGCCGAAACATCTTCGGACGGTTCCACAACCGCCACCATGGCCTACGATGCAAACGGCAGACTGACCGACCGGCAGGTGAAGAATGCATCGAGTGTGCTTGTGGCACACAACACCTTTGGTTTGGATGCCGCCGGGAATATCACCAGCGCCAGCGGAACGGGGATGGTCTATGACAAAAACGACCGCCTGACCAGCTACAACGGCACGGCGGTCACCTACGATGCCGACAGCAACATTGACCGGGCGGGCCACTGGGCGCGTTCTCCTACGATTCACAGAACCGCCTGACGGCGGCGGGCTCTGTTACCTACACTTATGACGCGGAGAACAACCGCGTCGCGCAGGCTACCGGCGGCAGTACGACAAAATATGTCTACGACACGACTGCCAGCCTGAGCCGGATGCTGGTGAGCACCGATGCCGACGGCAACAAAACCTATTACGTTTACGGCAACGGCCTGCTCGGCGCGCAGGATGCAAGCGGAAATTACAGTGCCTATCATTACGATTATCGCGGCAGCACAACGGAATTCACCAATTTCAGAGTCAGTGTTACCGAGGTATACTTACGGAACTTATGGTGATTTAACCAGCCACACCGGCAACAGCAAAGCTATTTTCCTGTTCAATGGCCGCGACGGTGTGCAGACCGACAGCAACGGCCTATATTATATGAGGGCGCGGTATTATTCCGCTACGCTGAACCGGTTCGTCAACGCCGATGTAAAGAAGGGCAGCATCCAGACCAGCGAAAGCCTGAACCGCTACGCCTATGCGAATGGGAACCCGGTAAACCTCATTGACCCATTTGGCACCAGCTCGGAACCGGGAAATAATACAGCGGCAACTGTCGCGCACACAGCTTTGGACATTGCCGGATTCATTCCGGTGGTTGGAACCGTAACTAATATTGCGAGCGGTATCTGGTATGCCTCAGAGGGCGACTATCTTGCAATGGGTCTTTCCTTCGCTTCTGCTATCCCGATTGCTGGAGATATCACAGATGGAATTAAGGTTGGAGCGGATGCGGTAGAAATTGGGGGAACGGCTGTTAAGGGTGCAGAGGATGCCTCTGAAATTGCAAAAGCCGCAGAAACATCTGAAAAGGCGCTAAAGGAAATAAGCAATGCAACTAAGCTTGAAGTGGCGGATTCATCATTTTTAGATGAGTCTGGCAAAATAAAGTGGCCTGACAACATGGGATTTGAAGGAAATCCCCAATCAAAATTATTAAGCAAAGGACAAATAATTGATCGTTATGGGGATGAGAGTGGTTTTTTTGCATCACCGATAGGAACATCTTATGAACAAAGAGCATTGCCATATGTTCAAAATGAAAATGCACATCATTTTTATGAAGTAGTCAAATCGATTGAGAATGTTAAGGCAGGCAAAATATCTGCTGCATTTAATCAACCTGGAGGTGGGGTGCAATATCTCCTCCCGGATAATGTTGAAAACTTGATTGAAAGTGGCTATTTAAAGGAGCTTTATTAATGACTATTAAAGAATTAGAAATGAAATTAACAAGTTTGCATATACCCGACAACTGGTATTTCATTGGGGGCTACGGAAATGATGATCAGAAATATTGTATAGTGTCGGAAAATAGGCAATGGAGCGTATATTATAGTGAAAGAGGTGCGAGGTTTAAAGAAAATACCTATAGCTCTGAACAAGATGCTTGTGAGGATTTATTTGAGCGCTTAGTCAATAAGCTCAGCAAACATACTCCGTAGCAGCAATTTACCCACGTAATTGACCCAGAGTGGGAATCTACGTTCCCATAAACATTGCAAACGCAGGGGCTATTGCGTATGGCGTAACGTCTACAGGCGTTGCTGTTGGTAATCTTGCTAAGGATGTGGGGTTGTATTTTTCTGAAACAGGCCCTACATCTAATCAGAGTTCTGTAAAGCTGCCTCAAAACAAATCTACACTAAATCATATTTTTAATGACAACAGCGGGCACGTAATTGATACACCAGGAAATAGGAAGGCACTTGTCGATACTGCAAACGATCCTAATAACTATTTAGGAAAGGATAAATACGGAAATAACTGGTATGCAAAACATCAAGATGATGGAACACAGATTTGGGTAGAGACACGAAATGGACAAATCTGGGATGGTGGAATTAATAATAGCCTTCGGTCTTGGAATGGGCAAACTGGTTTAAAAAACAATGAGGGGTAGTTGCAATGTTATCTTTAAAAAAAGCTTATTTAATAATGTTTAAAACTTTGGAAGACTATTACAATACATCCAAAAACGATAATCTTGGTGCCTTGTTAGGAGCTCTTGATCCAAGTTTATTTACTGGCGATATTCCGGCAGATCAAGCCGCCTGGGACACATGGATAAAGTGTGTTGATTCAGTTAACCACACTGAAAAATTGGACGAGCAAAACACAAAGGAAGCTATAATATTATTTTTAACAAAGTACCAAAACAGTTATGGATTTCATCTTGAAGAGGTAATTGAAAATTTGGAAAATTCCAAAAA
>NZ_JBDNLG010000141.1:0-3921 GCF_047718355.1 Ethanoligenens sp. | reverse complement strand
GGTCAAGGCACCCCCCATTATACCTAATAATTCTGATTACAATCAACTATACCCTGCATTAAAGCAGGAATTTCAGCCAAACGCCCTTTTTACCCCTCAAAAAGGGCAAAAAGGGCGTTAAAATGGCCATTATTCATAAGCTGTGAAAGCCATAATTCCCATATCTTCTTATAAGTTCTTATAAGTTCGCATAACTTGTGTCATCAAAATGTCACCAAAGAGGTTTTGGTGGACACAATGGTGAATATGAAAATATCTTGTGTTACAATAAAATAAAGGAAGCACAAACTGCTATAGGAGGTACTCAATGAGTGACAACGATCAGAAACTTATCGCCGCCGACGTCCTTTTCCCAGATGGTCAAATCAATTGCAACAGAATTAATTTAATTTCTGGTGCAGTTACATTACCACTTGTTCGGTCTTTGTGCGAAACTGATACCAAGGATATGGAAATGGTTGAGAAAATCCACAACATTTTTGTGGATCTGTTTTATTCCGGCCAGTATCAGGAATTGTATGATTCCATTGATGAATTATACGAAAGCATGGGGCTTCAATTGGACGATACTCTTGTTGCAATGTGCAAGAACCAAGATGCGCTTAAATATTTTGTGAAATCTTTCCTTTTAGATTTTGAGGACATTATGGAAGATTACCGGATTGAAAAATCCGCCAGTTGAATCTTGCATACTTGCTCAATATGCGTTGTAAACCCGCCTGAAAATGGCGGGCTTTTTTTATGCCTAAAAACAGCAAGGAGGAGATTACGCCATGGAAACCGACGCAGGCATAAAATCCTCATTTGATCCAATCAGCGTAAACGATATCCTTTCAGCGTTTGAGGCAACGTGCGGCCAGCAGTGCGGACTTTGGAGCCGTCCCTGCTTCAAAGAAGATATTTTCGAAGCAAGACGGCAACTGGAGCAGGCCATCCCGGCAGACCGGGAAGATCGCTATCAAGCGGCTGTAAAGGCCCTTTGTCGAATTGGCGGCTGGCGCTTCAATGAAATCTATCGGAAACGGCGTATGCCTAAAAAAGAGAAGGAGAGAACGTGATGTGGAGACCATTACATTTAGAATCGCCAAGATTTTGAAAGCTGTTGCCGATGTTGTTGTGAGCATTTTATGTGTCGCAGGCATTATTTTAGGCGTTATTGTGCGCGGCGCGCGCATCATTGCTCCTGTTGCTGCTGCCTTGGGACTTGTTTGTCTTACAGTTCATGCCGCGCTTGCCCAGTCAGATTATCAATGGGTCACCCAATGCAACGCGGATTATCGCGCGGTTACTTCGATGCATTTATCTCAGCTCAAGCAAGGGGAAGTAATCGATCTGAGCCGTTACCAAGTGGATTTGAACAGTAGCAACTCCACCGTCGTCAAAATTCTTGCGAACGGATCTATTTGGGCGGCGTCTACTGGCACAGCCACTGTTTTGGTGACGAACAAGGTAAACGGTGATGTTCATGAGACAATTCCCATCGCCGTAGTAGATCTCGGGAAATCGTAAAAGGAGAATTGATGAAACTTTATGTTTGATGAAGATGATCTGCTCGCATATTTGGCTGCCGTTATTGCAGTGGCTTTTATTGTTGGGACGGGGATATGGGCCATAGAGACGAATTCAGATCAGGAGCATAGAGATTATGCTGCGGCTACCCAAATAGACATGTCCGATTTAAAGGTCGGACAATCCGTCAATTTGCAAAATTACAGAATTGATTTGGAATCGGGAAACACCAACATCTTGAAAGTTCGAACGAATAGTGACGACGGCCTGTTTTCAGGTAGCAAGAATGTTGTATGGGCAGTGGCTTCCGGTAACACAACTTTGATGATTCACGATGCAAGCAGTAATGCGTATAAAATCGTTAAAGTGCATGTTGAGTAAGCAGACTTTGAATGTGTGATCAATTGAAAGATCGGGGGAAAAACATGAAAAAGAAATTGAAAACAATTCCTGAATTATGGAACGAATTTGAATCTTCGCTTGGCCGGCCTTCGCCGCCCCAGCGAAGAAATTCTGTTAACGCCATGGAGGATGCAGACGGATTTCATTGTGTTGCCAACTGTGCCCCGGAACTCGCCGGCATGACAATTGCCTGCTTACTGAACACGTTTTCCGACACTCCGAATAATACCGCCCGGATGTGTCGAGGTATTAAGGTGTGGGCAGAAACAAAAAACAGAGGGTCAAAATGAGAATCTATTATTCAATTGCCATTGGGGCCGCTATCGGGGAGTTTGTTTTCTTTCTCTGGAAAAAATATCACACTGCGGCATGTTGGATAATTGCTGCTATAGCCATTCTCGTGAGCGCCTGTGCTCTGACGCTCTTTTTTTGTGTCTAAAGAAGGAGACCGCAACATGAACAACAGCAAACAGAATATGAGCAACCGTATTGGGCAGTCCGGTGCGATCAGCGCTACCAGTAAAAATGGGAAAGTCACCGTATACGCAACCAAAGATGCGATTTTAAACGCATCGCTGTTGGCGCACCTTGTGGACGCGCTTTTGCGGCAGGGCACCAACCGTGAATTTATATTGGCGGCTGTTCAGGCGGGCCTGGACGCTGTTGCATAAGGAGGAACGTAATATGAATCCATTTAATCCAGGCTGCATTGCGCGTGGCCTTATGACCGAGAACGATCTGCCTAACAGGATGGAAAAGGATACTGAATGCCACACGCCGCGAATTTTGGTTGCGACCATTCCGGGAACCGGCTTAGAAGTTTATGCTTTCGGCAATGAAACCATTTTGTCAGTTTTTCTTGAACGCATCGCCGCCACCCTTGTAGAAAAGGATATGTCACCGTTTGCTCTTATGCTGTCTGCCCAACAGGGCAAAGACGAGAATTTGTTTAAACAGGAAGTAAAATGGGTAATCGGTCATGGGTCCACCGTTGCTATTTCTGCGGAAATCGAATATCACGGTTCCACCCCTGGAGTTTCTGTAAGAGTCGCCGGAGATCCCGATGGCTGGTCTCATCTGATGATGGTTCTGATTCATGACCTGCTAAAAGACGGATTTTCGTTTGAAGCCATTGTAGAATGCCTACAAACAGGCGCGCGAAGCGCGACGAAAAAGTGAGGGAATAAGTATGACCGCAAATGTAAAAATCCTTGCCAACCAAAAGGGCGGCGTGGGCAAGACTACAACGGCAGAAAGCCTGGGCATCGGCCTTGCGCAAAAAGGTAAGAAAATCCTTTTGATTGACGGCGATGCGCAGGGCAGCTTGTCCGCCAGCCTCGGCTACACAGACAGAGACGACTTCGATGTGACACTGGCCAGCATGATGGAAAAAATCATCCGCGGCCAACCGATGGATTTTCAAGAAGGCGTTCTCCATCACAGTGAAGGTGTTGATTTGATTCCGGCCAGTATTGATCTTGCCAACACCGAATTATTCCTGGTCGGCCTGCCGATGGGACGCGAGCGCGTATTAAGCAAACTCATAGAGCAGACACGTCCATACTACGATTTTGTGATCGTTGATTGCCAACCATCCCTTGGCATGATGACCATCAACGCCCTGGCGGCGGCGGACAGCGTGATTATACCCGTACAGGCAGACTTCCTTTCCACGCGCGGGCTGCAACAGCTGCTCAAAAGCATTGCGCAGACGCGCGAATATCTCAATCCCCGATTACAGGTGGACGGCATCCTGTTCACAATGGTCAATAGTCGAACGGTATTTAACCGTGAAATTCAGGAAAAAATAAACGCCGCGTATGGCGCCAGCATTCCTGTTTTCGAATCCAGCATTCCGTATTCTGTCCGCGCCGCGGAATCTCCCGCTAAAGGCCGCAGCATTTACCAGCATGACCCGGACGGAAAAGTAGCCGCCGCTTATAGGGGGCTGACCAGCGAAGTGCTGGAGCAGGGAAGAGATCAACACCGAGCGGTGCGGCCGCCTGCAAG
>NZ_JBDNLG010000140.1:0-4219 GCF_047718355.1 Ethanoligenens sp. | reverse complement strand
TTTATATATAATCCCCAATCTTCATTAAATCTACACCTAATTGGCCTATAATACATCATATCGGCAAGGAACTACAAATCAATAAAGCGATTGTCGGTAATTATGTAACATACAAAACTGGTATAACGTCATGAATACCTAAAAGATTTCTGGAGGAGGCTAATTATATGTTCAATTTCATTCGTGAAAACTGGTGGTATTTATTGTTGCTCGGAGGGATTGCGTTTTTTATGATCCGAGGCGGTGGCTGTTGTGGAGTCGGTCATTCGCATGATAATCAGGCTGAAGGGGATGGCGGCTGCTGTGGAGGAGGCCATTCACATGGTGGGCAGAATGGTAAGTATTCTGTCAATCCTTCTCAATACGAAAGAAATGATGTTAATCAAACCAATCTGGTAAGGGATCCTATTTGCGGAATGGTTGTTGACCCCAACTCTGCTATAAGGGAAACTATTAACGGGCAAGTTTATTATTTTTGCAGTGATTCTTGCCGAAAAGAACTATTACGGCGGCAGCAAAATAGCAACTTGGGGACATATTAAAAGCCAATGGAAATCGTAACTGTTTTTGTGATATAAAGGAAACATTACAACGCTACAGATTTTAATATTATTAACCGTGAGTAAGAGGTTAGGATCTGTAGTATCCTAACCTCTTTTATTTAGTCAATAACAAAAAGCATATTTGCGTTACCAAACCAACAAAATCTGACGTTTGACAGCGCGTGAGTTATAAAATTGTAGTAGCTCTTTAATTTTAAGCACGAGGGCCTAACCATATGCCATTTGCTATCCTTTGCTCGATATAGTGAGACCATATATATCTATTTAATAAAAGACGACCTGGAGTTTCTTCAGATCGTCTTTTTTGCGCGAAAAATAGGAAATATTGTCGGTTGCCGTTCGCCTCCTTTACCGTTTTAGTTTATCCCACCCAGAAAACAATTAAAATGGAGGAATCAAAATGACGGCGATCAACTTGAAGGATTACTATCCCGACTTATACACGTCCGATTACGTTATCGAAGTCCCGGACGAAATTACGGGCTTTTTTAACGCGGATGAAAAACGCGAGGCGGCCTATGAGAGACGCAGGTATCATTACAAGGCCCAATACTCCCTTAATAGGGACGATGGTATAGAAAATGCTATTTTACATAAGGAGACGTCGGCCGAGGATGCTTTTGATCGTGAATCCACTACCACACACGTTCTTACGATCATGGAAACCCTTCCGGAAAAGCAGGCCCGGCGCATCTATGCTCTCTATTTCTTAGGCGTAGACAGACCGACGCTTGCAAGGGTAGAGGGAATCACGAAACGCGCCCTCAACCTCTCTATTCAACGTGGTTTGCGACGCATCAGAAAAGATTTGAAAAAGTTTTTCTAAAAGTGTATCCCGGATTGCCGATTTTTCTCATGGTATATAGAGGGACTTTTTTCAGCCCCTCGCTCAGCACCTTGAAAATTGAAGATTCAGTATTCAGGCTTTCCTTCCGCTGTGCGCCGCTGTTGCGGCAGAGCGACACGGGACAAGCGCCATGACTGCCTGCGAGCCGGTCAGAGAGGCCCGTCAACACAGATTGCATCCAAGGCACGAGCGACACATTTGTTCCCGCATACCGGCGTGGTTCGCCGGTCGCCATGACCCGCAGCGGAAAGGATACCGTCTTTTCGCCCCTTGGCGGGGGGATACCGCGAACAAGGCGTGCAGCAGCTCGCAACTGCTGGAACCACCTGTCGGCAGTATCACGGATACCGGGGCACTCTGAGCGCCACAAACCACCGATAAGCCCGAATGCTCCCCCATACCGGGGAAGAGCCGAGGGGAGGCCCCGTGTCGCCCTGAGAATACGGTATGATGCCCGTAAAAACGTTTGCGCTTCCATCCTTGAAGATGGAAGACTTGCCGCCACAAGCCGGTTGTCGCGCTTGTGGCGCATGGTGTTCCATCTTCCAAGTCCCGAAAGGAGGGTATTTCTGTGCGTTTTATCAAAGGGCCGCATCTTGTAAAACCGCCTGCTGGCCTCAATCTTTCCGCGCCGGACACCCTGCATATTGAGATTGACGGTTGTTCCGTCACAATGCACTTTGCTGCCGCTTCAAACGATACCGCGATGAAGCAGGTGCAGGAAACGCTCAAAGGTGCCTATCTGCGCTCCATTTCCGAATAAACGGCTCTCCCCCGACACATTTGCATTTCGTTGTCCGCCATGGGATAATTTCCATACAGCCTGTACCTTGAAAAAAGAACATTGCACACATTTATTGCAGGTACTTCCCGCTGGACAACGGGAAAGGATTTACTATGCCTGAGAAGAAAAAAGTCTATTGCCTGTATCGCGTTTCCACAAAAGGCCAAGTCGAAAAAGACGATATTCCCATGCAGAAGGATTACTGCCGGGATTTTGCCAAGGAGAAGGGCTGGGAAATTGTAAACGAAATTTCTGAAAAAGGCGTTTCTGGTTTTAAGGTTTCCGCCAAAGACCGGGACGCCATTCAGGAAATACAACAGGATGCCGTTCTACACAAGTTCGACGTGTTGCTGGTCTTTATGTTCGACCGGCTGGGACGCCGCGAGGACGAGACTCCCTTTGTTGTGGAGTGGTTCGTGAAGAGCGGCATTGAGGTCTGGAGCGCCAAAGAAGGGCAGCAGCGGTTCGATACCCATGTGGACAAGCTGACCAACTACATACGCTACTGGCAGGCGTCCGGCGAAAGCATCAAGACATCCATCCGCACCAAAACCCGTCTTGCACAGATCGTGCAGGAGGGCCGTTTCCGGGGCGGGAAAGCGCCGTTCGGCTATCAACTGGAAAAGAAGGGCCGCATCAACAAAAAGAACCATGAGGTCTATGAAA
The DNA here is from genome assembly GCF_047718355.1 of Ethanoligenens sp. Classification (NCBI taxonomy): domain Bacteria; kingdom Bacillati; phylum Bacillota; class Clostridia; order Eubacteriales; family Oscillospiraceae; genus Ethanoligenens; species Ethanoligenens sp. The sequence continues at coordinate 1,359 of NZ_JBDNLG010000140.1, read as the reverse complement.
TTGCCGTCGACGAACAGGAGGCCGAGGTGGTGCGGCTCATTTTTCAAAAGTATGTCCGGGAGGGTTACGGCGCGCAGCGGTTGGCCCACTTTCTCTCCGATGAAGGGATTCATACCCGCAAGGGTGCCGGCTTTGTCAACACCAGCATCAACACGATTCTGAAAAACATCATCTATATCGGCGTTCTGCGCAGCGGTGAGTCGCAATCTGAAATCTTCCCGGAATTGCAAATCATCGACGAAGACACGTTCCAGCAGGCACAGGAGATCATGAAGCAGCGCACACAGGAACATTCCTCCGTGCCCCGCAACAACAAAAGCCGTGCGTTGGTGTCCGGCCTGATCTATTGCGGCCACTGTGGGCACAAAATGGTGTTGACCACCAGCGGCAAGAGCTACACCCGCGCGGACGGCACCGTCGTTGAGAACGTGCGGCTACGGTATCAGTGCCACAATCAGGTCCGGCACCCCGACCTCTGCGACGGGCAGAACACTTATCGTGCCGAGCGGGTAGACGCGTTGGTGGCGGAATCCATCCGCAGGCTGTTCGTCTACATCAAGGCCATCCCTGAAAAAGAAGTCATCCAGGCGCAGGTACACAGGCAAGAATTGTTCTGCCGGTCGCAGTTGGAGCAGGCCAATCGGTTGTTGGACAGCAAGAGCAAAGAACTGAGCGACTACCAATCCGAGGTGCTCAAGGTGATCCGGGGCGAAAGCCCGCTGAAAATGGACATCATCAACGGGCTGGTGGAGCAGGCCGAGGATGCGGTTAAGCAGGCAAAGGCCGACGCGGCCCGTTGGCAGGAGAAATTGTCAAACGTTCAGTCAAAAGGCGCGGAGATTCATAAATTCTATGGCCGCGTTGTAAACTGGTCGGAGCTGTTCGACAAATGCAGCATCGCGGAGAAAAAGATGATAGTCTCCCAGCTTATCCAGAAAGTATCCATCCATAAGGATTATTCTCTGGGCATTGACTTTAACATCTCCGTACACCAGATATTGGACTACAACAAGCCATTCAAAAGCGCATAAAGATGCGAAGATTTTCTCATCTATATGCAAAATTTCGATGTAGCAGCATCGGGGGCGATTCCCCCGAAGAAGGCGGTTGCCGTTATGATGTAGGTATTTGTTTTTGGGCATAAAAAATCCAGCAACCCGCATGGGCGCTGGATTTGTGTGGTGGAGATGAGGAGGATCGAACTCCTGACCTTACGGATGCGAACCGTACGCTCTCCCAGCTGAGCTACACCCCCACGTATGTATGAATATGCACTGGGTCGCTATGAAGTTTTGAGGACGGGCTCTTGGGACGAAAACTGAACCGTTTGCGCTCCCAGCTGAGCTATACCCCCACATA
>NZ_JBDNLG010000139.1:0-4263 GCF_047718355.1 Ethanoligenens sp. | reverse complement strand
CCGCCCGGTATTCGGGTCGTAATACCGAGATTGTAGCAAGTAAAGGGAAGTCTCGGCTGGATTAATCTATGTAGCCCGATAATCAGAATGGCTGATTATCGGTAATTTTCTAATTTAAAGTGTCGTTCCGACAAATCGGTAAATAATATTGATTTCCTGCTGTGTCGTGCCGTCGGCTTTCACCGGATGGCCTATTTCGATACGTTCAATCAACTGGTTGAGCATATTCGCCGTGAGGGTTTCCACATCCAGATACGCCCCGATGACTTCGCTCAGCTTTTGCAGATTTTCGGCGTATTCGTCCTTCTTGTCAAGTTCATTCTGGATAACGCCTGACCTCCCGGTAAGCTGCTTTTGCTCCTGCTGGTAGTCATTCAGCATTTTGTGATAGCTGTCTGTATCCAGCAAATCACAGGCATAATCCTCATACAGCTTTCTTGTGATCTTTCCCAGCGCACCAAGCCGCTTCTGGATTTTTGCCCTTTCCGCTTCCAGCTTGTCCCGCTTGCTCTGCTTCATGGCCTGACTGCGGATACGGCGGATTAGATCGCCACTTTCAATTCCCTGGGCTACCCGCTGAATACATTCCAACACCGTATCATACAAATTCTGATAGTAAATGTAGTTGTAATGCGGACACTTTTCAGGATATCGGAAATGGTATCGGCAAGTCAGTATTTCACGTTTACGATATTTTCTCGACTTGATTTCGAATGTCATCCGGCTGCCGCAATCCGCACAGAACACCAGACTTTTAAATACATTGTCAAAGTTATGCTGTTTCGGCTTGTGCCGCATTCTGACTAATTCCTGTACCCTGTCAAAATCCTCATGGCTCACAATCGCTTCATGCGTATTTTCAACGATGATACGGCGGTCTTTCGGCACCTTGACCCGTTCCTTGGTTTTGTAATTGGCAACCTCAAATTTGTGGTTTTCCATGTCGCCGGTATATACTCGATTCTTTAATATTTGCTGAACGGTGACATTGCACCATCGGAATATATCGTCTCCGTCTTTACCGTTGTTATACCGCTCGAATCGCGTATCGCCGTTTTGCGCCTTGTACAATGCCGGAACGAGGACTTTTCGCTCCGTAAGGATTTTGGTGATTAGTATGGTGCTGTTTCCGGCAAGTGCTAACCGGAACATGTCCTTTACCACCGCTGCCGGCTCGTCATCCACAATCAACTGATTTCGGTTAATAGGGTTGACCTTGTAGCCGTAAGGAGGCTGTGCGCTGATATAATAGCCGCTGTAGGCTCGCTGTCGTTTGGCAGACTTCACCTTGCGGGACAGGTCTTTTGCATACATATCATTGAGGATATTTTTAAAGGGAGCTATGTCGTTGTCGTCCTTGTTGGTATCTACGCCGTCATTCACGGCGATGTAGCGCACCTTCTTGCGGCTGAAATAGATGTCGGTGTAATACCCTGTCTGGATGTAGTCGCGCCCTAAACGGCTCAAATCTTTGGTGATGACCAGATTGATCTTGCCATCATCAATGTCGGTCAGCAATCGCTGAAAATCGGGGCGGTCAAAGTTCAGACCGGAATATCCGTCGTCCGCGTACACCCCGTAAATGGGAAAGCCTTGATCCTGACAGTATTTCTCCAGCATCATCCTTTGTGTTTGGATACTGACGCTTTCTCCCGCCTGTTCATCATCCTTGCTGAGTCGGCAGTAAATAGCGGCGTTGTAACTTGACGTTTGATATATTCCCATTTGTTCCATTTCTACTCCTTTCGGGAACAACATGCGATTTGGGAATTGTCTATTATATCATTTTTCTCTTCCCGCGTACATGTGTTTCTGGAATTTTCTCCATTCTCTGAGAGAAAAATGTCTGCGAAAATCTCCTGCGGTTTCCTTGTGCCGGAATAGTTCTCTTTTACAATAAACTGGGTAACAGTGCTGGCACGTTTCATGTTTTTCGGTTTCTCCACACACAAAACCTCCTCAATCGTCGTCATCCAAGTCTCGAGGATCGTCGGTCAGCGGATCAAAATCCTCAAGCTTGATTTTCTTCCGCCCATCATTTTCGGGCAGCTTCTTCCCCACCAAATCGTACTGCATCCGCTTAATCTGTTCATCGTCGAGAAACTCCCGCAAGCCCTCGCCGTTCTTTGAGTTTGCGTACGCGAGGGCTTTCCGGCGCGCCATCCGTTCAATTTTTTCAAAGCTGGAATAACGGTCACGGTCGAGCAAATCGGCCACCGCCGTGATATTGGTAAAATACGCTGCCGCCGATATAATTGTCAGGCGGTTAATGAGCGCCGCAAGCCGGTTGCTTTGACTTTTCAGTTGGATTGCTAATGCCTGTTCGATGATTCCGGTAATGCGCTGAATGTCGTCTACGTTGCTTTGAATGCCAAGCATTTCATCAACCGCCCGCCGGATGAGGTCGGAGACGGTCGTGTGGTTTCTCGACGCCAGCTTTTCCAGCGCGTTCAGCATGCTTGATGGAAAAACCACCGACCGCCTATGCGTGTCCATCCCCTGTGATCTTCGTTTCTTCGCCATAAAAATACCTCTCTTTCCCGTATCACACCTTTGTGTGATGCGAATCATAAAATCACACCGTTAAAAGCTCTGCTTTTAAGCCGTTTCTCTGCGAGGCGTAACCTCGCTATTCCTGCCTTGACCGCAAAATCGGAGATTTTGCGTCCCGGCTTCCCTCCGGGAAGGGGGAGCGGTGCCATGCCGGAAGATTTTCATATGCCGTAAGCCGTGCAAAAATTCCCCCTCATCTAACGCACTCAAAAGGAGGGGGTGTACAAGTGTGAGAACAAAAAATGATAGCGAGTAAAAAATCCTCCTCACCTAACGCACTTAAAATGAGGAAGTGTACGGGTACAAGAGCAAGTATTTTTGGGCAGGCATGGCAGACGCAAAAAAATCCCCTCACCTAATGCACTCAAAACCGGGTGCTGTACAGGTGAGGGGAAAGACAATTTACAGTTTGTTTACAATTGCATGGATTTTCGCTTGTTATCCATCTTCCATCTGGATCTCATGAATAAGGCTTCGGATTTGTGCATCGCTCATATCGGGATACCGCTTTCTATACTGATGAAACAAATTGTCTTCGCGGGAAGCCGCACTCCGGTCAATACTCCGGCAATATTCCTGCATTTCGCCGTTCAAAGCCATTTGCGCATATTCAAGCGGATGCTCGATTTTCAAGGCCTCCAGCCGTCCTAATGCGGCAATACTGCCGTCAATCTCTGCTTCTATTTCCTTGCAGAGCAGGGACAGCTTCGTATTATCTGAAAAAAATACTTCGACCGTTCCGTCATCCCAATTGTACTCGCATTTTATGATTTTCATAAGTAACCTTCTACGCCTCTTTGGCGGCGCTCTCACTGTGCACTTCAATCATCATCAAAGCTGCCAGACGAAAGCCGTAGATAAAGGTATCCGTTAATTCCATGGTGGTTGACTGACAATGCAGATTTTCCAGATTTTCAAGCTGTTGTTTATCCTCATCGGACAGCTTACCTTTGAGGTATTGCTTGATTTCGCTGATTTCGCGGTTTATGGAACGATATGCGGGATCTGTGGGACATATCCGCTCGAAGGGATAGACATTGCCGTTGTACAGCTCGGTTAAAATGGATTTCATGGTTGTTTTTCATTCCTTTCAATTCGTTGTGAGACAAAAGCCTTGAAAGAATTTTCAGCGCATGATATAATATTTACGCTGAAATTGTCTTTGGGCAATTGTCGGTATTGGAAGTGGCTTCTTTTCTTTGATGGGGAAGAGCCGCTTCCTCTCATTTTTTCTGGAGCTCGTCATACAAGTTCTGGACACCTTTTCTTAGAACATCAGACCGTGTGGTATTGAGTTCTTTTTTACAATACTCAATCTTTTCAATCGTTATTTTATCGAGTCTGAGTTTAATTTCCGTATCCAGTGGATTTTCTGGACGAGGCCCCGGCTTCTTGCGTGCAGTAATAAGCATCACCTCCGACTTGTGCACCCAAGATAATTATAATCACGGGTGCATAAGTTGTCAAGCCTTTTAGAAAAAATATACAGAAACAAAAAGCAACAGCGCCACCCACAAGGGCAGCGCTGTTTGCTTAACCGACAATTCTCATTTGTTGTTCTGCTTCTTAACTAATTTACATACATATCAATTTGAATCGTTGCGTTAAGATAATTGACTACATTTAAAAAATCTTTATCAAAGCAAATGGCTGGCGTTTTATTTTTATTAAACTTTGGTATTATACAAAAATCCGCGCTACCATCATATG
>NZ_JBDNLG010000138.1:0-4299 GCF_047718355.1 Ethanoligenens sp. | reverse complement strand
ACCATATATAGGTTAATTTATTGAAAAATTTGTCGAATTATGTCGAATATAAAATAAATAGCTCTTTTACATAATCGCATTCGGTTTAGTTTTACTTTAGATTTTGCTCTGTCACAGACTCTACTCATAGGAAAATACGCGATTCGCAATCGAAAGTGCAGTTTTCAGCTCGGAAAAGTGTAGGAACCCAGTGCGGTACACTTCAATCAGCAGCGGCCCTTGAAAACCCTGAGCCGCCAGTCTGGTATGCAAAACAGATAAATCGGTTTCTCCTGCGCCGGGAAGCAAGCAGTCACGTCCCGGCGCGGCATCGCTCAAATGCACACAGGCAATCCGCCCCGCCATCGCAGCGCACATGTCCGCCAATGATTCTCCCGCGCGCCGAACCTGCTTCACATCCAACACAAACTGCACATCTTCTCCCAAAATTTTTCGCATGGCAGCAATATTTTCAGACGAGCCACATTTACAGCGCGACACATTCTCCTGCGCCAGCAGGACGCCCTCCTCGCGGGCGGCACGGGCAAGTCGTCCAAACCGTTCACAATATTGCACCATCGACATTTGCAGATCCTTACGCGCACCATGGAACACCACCGCGCGCGCGCCCAAAAACGCCGCCACCGCAAATGTACGGCGATATTGTGCAACTGAGTCGGCAAAACGGCTGGGATAATCGGAAAAAAACATCATGGATTCATATGCTGCGGTGTAAGGATGGATGGAACTAACCGTCCCTCCCACACGGGCAAGCAAGACTTGCAGGCGGCGCAAATACGTAATATTGTATTCATTTTCCGCATTAAAAAAAATCTCGACGGTGCGTGCCCCTTGCTCCAGCACCAGCGAGAGGGCTTGTTCCGTTTCCATCGGATACAAACAAGCAGTAGAGATGCCAACTTCCATCATAGTGGCCTCCAAACACCCTGCCGCAAAAGTTCCGCACAGGCCGTTCGCTTGTGGAAACAAATGCAAGGCAACGGCTGACGCACATGGCAATAATTACGCCTTGCCAAGAAATACGGCCCATGCTAAGATGGTGGAAAGATTCAAAAGCCGTGTGAAACCATATAAAACAGATACATCGCAATCTGGAAATCACGTTAGATGTTCGTCTATTCGGTCAAAACGCCTGTCCCTATGTTCTGCAAGGAGGAACCAATGGACCTTTTTCACATACTGCTCAAAAACCTGCGCAAAATGGAGCCGCTTACCGTTTCCACACTCACAGACGGTTTTCGTCTCGCCTGCGGGCTGCTGGTGATGGCTATTTTGTTTACCTTATTGCTTGGACATTTTGGAGACTATCTTACCATGTACTCCTGTGTCAAGGGCGCATTTTCCGCCGCATTCGGCGTGTTCGACGCTACCGTCATCGCCAGTCTCTTGGGCGACCTCTATCTTAAAGAACGACAGGCATAAAGCCCGCAGGGCAATTCCCCTGTTCTTTGTACGGCCGTATGGACTACACCCCGCGCCGCCTTTGGTAAGGCTGCGCGGGGTTTGCTTTGCTGAAACCGGCGGCGAAGGGGTTCTCTTATTGCGCGGTCATCCGCTTGCTGTAGGCAGGGTCCTTCTTTTCTCTGTGCTCCACCCAGCTCACCCAAAGCGGCCCGGCAATGCAAATCGTTGAGTAACAGCCGGTGACCACGCCAACCATCATCGGCAGGGCAAAACTGCGAATGGAATCGAGGTGGAAGACAAGGGAGAAGACACAAACCGTCGCTATGGCGAGAAATGTCACCAGCGTCGTATTGATCGAACGAGTAAATGATTGGTTGATACTGCGGTTGACGATCTCTTTGAAATGAATGCTGTGACCAAACAGCCCGCGATTTTCACGGATGCGGTCGTAAACGACAATCGTATCATTGATGGAATACCCGAGAATCGTGAGTGCCACCGCCACAAAATTATCATTGATGGGGATGCGGAAAATCGAGAAAGCAACAAACGCGATCACCACATCATGCAGCAGTGCGACCAGCGCCGTCAGGCCGGCCGGCAACCCGCCGATATGTCGGAAGCGTATCCAAATATACAACACAATGAGCAGTGCCGCAAGCAGTACCGCACCGATGCTTTGCATAAAGAACAGCCGACCCGTTTGGGGTGAAACGTCATTGGAAGCAAATTTCTTCAGGCTGCTCGTGGAAAACTGTTTGCCCAGCGCATTAAACAAGGTGGCCTGCTGGGTGTCAGTCAGTGCTTTGGTGGTTTGCAACACCAAAATTTGTTCATGGTTGGCGGGCACCTTGTCGGTCTGCACGGTAAAATCACCGCCCGCTATTGTCTTATTTGCCAATGCTTGTGCCACGGGCAAATCAATTTTTCCAGTATAAGAATACTGAATAATGGCGCCGCCCTTGAACTGGATATCCAACTTAACGCCAAAAATTGCCGACACCAATATGCCGATCACGATCACCACAATGGAAATCGTATAGAAAATGCGGCGCTTGCCGATAAAGTCCATATGCAGGCCGTTGTAAATCGCGCCCTTTTCATCTGCATTCGCTTCTTGCGGTGAAAACGGATTGGCCGGGCGATTTCCGCTGGCCATATCCATAATGGTGGGCGCAACGCCGTGATGGCGCCGGTGAATGTCCTGCCTGGGCGTATCCGCAGCGGGAGCGTCCGGCACATCGATTTCGGATTCACGGACTTTCGGCTCATCTTTTCGATGACCGAACAACGGTGTTACGTTGTCTTTCCGATGCTTATCGCTCATTTGGCGGCCCTCCCGTTATACAGAACGTCTTTGCGGGCAAAGCCGAACCGTGAGATGGATTTGAGCATGAGGCGGGACGCGATGATACCCATCAGGAAATTGAAGACCACGCCTACCACCAGTGTATACCCAAACGATTTGACCGAAGCGGAACCAAGGAAATAAAGAATCAGTCCAACGATTACGACGGTCACATTGCCGTCGAAAATCGCAGCGAAACTACGCTGAAAACCCGCATCCAACGCGCCGTCCAGCGTTTTCCCGATGCGCAGTTCTTCCTTGATGCGTTCGGCTGTGATGATGTTGCAATCCACCCCCATGCCAATGGAAAGGATGATGCCCGCAATACCCGGCAGTGTCAGCGAAAACTGCGGGATAGAGATGGCAAGCAGTGTGCCGGCAACATGCCCTGTCAGCGCGATACAGGCGATGAGACCCGGCAGACGATAGTAGATCAGCATAAACAGCACAATCAAAATCGCCGCGACCGCGCCCGCCATCAGCATCACCTGCAGGGCGTTCTGTCCCAACTGCGGAGAAATGGTCTGGTAATTATCCGTTTCCAGCTTGAACGGCAGCGCACCGGCGTTGATTTTATCGGCCAGCGCCTGCGCCGATGCCGCAGTAAACGGACTGGAACCGGAGCCTTCGATGGTCGCCGAACCCAATTCTCCGCTCAATGTGCTGGGATCAATGTTCATTGTCGGCGTAGAGATCGCGGTACTATCCATATAGATCGACATGGTTTTCTGGTAATATTTCTTCGCCGCGTCGGTAAATTTTGTTTTGCCGGAATTGTTCAGCGTCAGCAGCACCAGATACTGGCTATCCTGCTGGCTGTACTGCGCCGTGGCGCTTTTCACATCTTTGCCGGTCATAACGACCGTATTGTCCGGTGCTTTAAATGACAACTCCGCCATAGCGCCCAGTTCCTGAATGGCAGTCTCCGGATCTTCGTTTTTCTGGTTGGAGCGCCACGGAAACCGTACGATAATCCGCTGGTTGCGGTAGTCGGTATAGACTTCCGCATCGGTGATATGTTTGCTGTCCAGCCTTGTACGCAGAACAGCGGTGGCCGCATCCATTTCCGCGTTGGTGGCCTTGTAGTTCGTGGGGGGGCGGAATGTCACATCCACGCCTCCGCGGATGTCGATTCCGAACCGCATATCCTGCGCGCCTTTGATGACAGAGATCGTATTGTCGCCGTTGGTGTAAGACAACCCGGCTACCGACAGATAGGTGATGATGGCAATGATTATAACCACCACCACAATGGCGGGTCTCCCCACGCGTTTATACACAGGCTTTCACCTTCCAAATCGTTTGTTTTCCGTTCCGCTCCGTTGCCGAAGCACACAATTTTAATTATAAAGTGATAACGCAAAAAAGTCAATGTTTGGCTGATACCGCCCGCTGGTAAGCACAAGGGGACAATCCGACTCACTGCCTAAATGAGCGGCCGCCTGTCCATCCCTATCTTCAACTGCGCTGTTGTGGCATCCTGTCGCCCTGCCTAAGCGAAAAGTGCGGGCCATACCCGTCTTAGACGGTCAGCTCCGGCACATCAT
>NZ_JBDNLG010000137.1:0-4342 GCF_047718355.1 Ethanoligenens sp. | reverse complement strand
TTGCTCGACAGTATATGGATCCGGCAAATGACTATCATCTACAAATCTTGTGACAATATCATGAGCGGGATTGCGTTCTATGTACTGATATTTGTGGGCAGCTTCTAAAGCGGCAGATAAAATGCGGTGGTCAGTTTTTATTGTACTCGATGCCAAATCTTGCTCTGACAGCATACGATAAAAATCATCTAATTGGTCTGGTACCAAATCTTTAAGCCGTATAGACCCAAGAACTGGAATAATATGATTTTTAATATGGCTTTTGTAACATGCCAAACTGGATGGTCGTAAATTTGCCGCGCCATGCCGGTCCACCCATTTTGTAATGTACGATTGCAACGTCTGATTTCCTTCTTTGGATAGCGTAGAAAGCGTTGATACTGATTGTGCCGATAATTTGACTTTCATTGCAGCTTCATAGTCAACAGCATCACTTTTTTTGGTAAATCCTCGCTTCACATGAGCTTTATATCCACCAAGCACTTTATATTTTATGTTGACATCATAAACCACACCAGATCGACCTGTCAGTTTACCATTGCCGTCACGCTTATTTTTTACCTGCCGCGATGCTACAGACATATCATAGCACCTTCTTCACAGACCGTCTTGTTACGCTCATACCAATCCCAAAGGGCTTGCACTGTAAGAAGGCGCCGGTTGCCAACTGATACAAATTCAATTTCGCCGTTACTCATTAATTCACGAAGTTTGCTTTCACCTAATCCGCTGATTTTACTCATCTGTTCCACCGTTTTGAAAATAGGCAGAGACGTATGAAAATTTAAAATAAGTATATGCATAGTAAGTAGGCTCCCTTCGGTGTTCATAGCATTGCTGAAAATGGAACACCATGCGCCACGAACCATTGGATCGTGGCAGCAAGTCTTACATTTTCATTTTTGGTTGCATCGTATTATCGGGCGGGATTTCCGCCCTCGGCTCACCCCTGATGCGCGGGAACATTCAGGCCAGCTTGTGGTTCAAACTATCGGACTTGCGCCGTCCTCGCGCAGCCCCCTTAATTCCGGAGCAGAAAATGCCGACTTATGATGTTTACGGCTCGCAGCAGTCATCCTACCACAGATAACTTTCCCGCTCGTACCTTCTGGACGGTTTATACGGGATAGAATCATCCCGCAGGTAGTCTTTGCGTTTGCCTTTAGCCGCTTCGCTTGTCCCGTATTGGCATCGTGAACAGACGCGTAAACATCAGTGAAAACCTGAATGCTGAATATAACCGGCCCAATTACCGGTATTTATCGAGGTACATGAGGGGCAAAAATTTACCCCTCTACTATATAGGACAGAAATAAGGCATTTTGGAACCCCCTAAATTAAAAATTTTTTAATTTTGTTGAAAATATCCAAAATTGAGTGTTCAACAGCTTTATTTGTGCATTTCTGTATACGCGCAATTTCTGAATTACTGTAACCATGTAAAAACAGCAGAAATCTCTCTGTTTGCATCTGAGTGCAGGACGACAGCACCTCTCGCACAGCAATCCACAAGTCACGGTTTTCTAAAATCGCGTTTTTCGAGCAATGATCCAAATCATCTAAACTGCGGTAATCCCTGTGACGGCTATCTGCCTTTCGTTGCCGCTCAATCTCCTTTTTTTGATCAGCATTAAAACGTTCCATGGCTTTCAGTTCAGTGGCCCCCAGCTTTTTTGTGACCCAGTACCGAACCCTTTTGCCGTTTAATTCAACGATTGATATATAAGGCATAGCCTTCCTCCGATGTCATGATCATGAATTTACGGGGGAGAAAAGCGGTACTCACGGTGCCAGTTATTATATCGGTCTAATTATTGATTTGCACCACTCCCGTTGAATTACAATCCTTGATTTGCCCATAAAAATCCAAGCGTTCCAGACCATCAATCTGTTTTTGAAGAGATTGGATTTTTTCTTTGCGCATCTGTTCGGCGCGGTTGATCGCACCTGTAACGGTAACATGCCAATCTGGTCTGCGAAAGATTCCCGAATGATGGCCGTGGAGAACAGTAACCCGATTATCGTCAGTTTGGGACAACTCGACCTCCGCCAGATAAATTCCTTCAGTAAGCGCATAACGTGTGATATAAACTTTCAAAATTCATTATCCTCACTTTTATTCGGTTTCCAAGTCTTTGATTTGCGCATCCTTGTCTGCGTTTTCGGCACGAAGCCGTTCGATTTCAGATACACAAGCAGGAAGCGTGTCTCTACACGTCTTCAACGCAATAGCGCATAATTCGAACATTGTTTGTACGTTTGATATTTCTGTACCTTCGGACGCTTCCATCGCCCATTTGATTGCAAAATCGGTATTGGAATCTGTATATGCGTTTTTTACATTTAGGCAGGCGATACCGGCACGCTTGACAAGAAACTCGCCATATTGCTCATCATTTTCCTTGATATAAACCGGATGGATGCGGAATGATTGGTCGTGCGGTGTGAAATTTACGGTTCTCTTTTGATGCCCGCACCATCTCTGACATCATCAACTCACCTTTTATCTCCATGTTTGTATGCCCTCCATTTGTAGTTATCCTGACTGTCTTTGCAGCGCATCAGCGGCAGCCGGGTTAATCCACAAACACTCTTCGCGTTTGGCCCCGCATTCTGCCGTGGTGTGCACCTGGTCTATTTTCCATCCGGCCAGCACATCACGGTAAAGGTCACAGTCATACCCGGAAATCAAGATCATTTCCTGATGCGCGAAGCACGTTCGCAGGAACGATTCGTAATTGGCATCGGTCATTTCATACTTTCAACCTCAAAGGTGTTTTTCGGTACACGGCGCTGCGGCACCGCAGGAAGACGATACGCGGCTGCGGCCACGTCCGGCAGTGGGTGCACTCCCGGCCTCCGTTGCTTGCAACTTCGGCAAGCAGTGGATGTGTGTACACACATCCGCAATTTGCTTGTTGAGGGGCACCCCCAACCCCCCTGGAAAATGCGCTGCGCGATTTCCCGAACGCCCCATAAACGGGGCGGCTGTGCATCATCCTGATGCACGAAATCATTCACAGAACCTGCTCTTGATTTCTTTCCAATTGGCGGCAACGTTGGGCCAGTTTTTCGCCAATTCTTCCAAGAGAGCCTGCTCTCTTTTTTCTTGCTTGAGAACGCTTTTGTATTGGCGGGCACTCCGGTATTTGACTACGTTTTCACGGATAAGGTCACTGATTACCTGCGGCTCCAAAGCGTCAAGTTCCCAGCACTCATAGCCGTATTTTTCTATGTAGCCATTGGCACGACTGTCACTCAACTTCGTGGGATTGGGCGGTGGACTGTACCGTTCAATCTGTTCCATGTTCAAAGCAAGCCGGTGAAACTCTACTTTTAAGTTGGGATCAAACATGGTGAGCCGATCTCGAATGTCGCGGCTCATGTCTTGCCCGCTGGGGTCGTGATCACCAAGATGCAGCAGAATAATGCGTTGCCCCTGTTCGTGGTGCCGGTGCAGCCGCTGTGCCGCGCCCCACATTTCAGACTGCGACACATACCCGCGGCATGAAAAATGGGATACGTCCAGCTGCCCGCATATCTGACCGACAATGCCGATCAGGGCATCCTTTTCTACCCACACTTCTACATAGTTTTTCTGGCCTTTCCAGTGGTCAAGGTGATAGGAATAGGCGGCGGAATCAATCATGCTGCCGGGCGTTGTCCAGTGTGAACGACCCCGCAAATTACGAGTGCGGTCTTCAATGGCCGTCCAGTCAATCAGACCGGCAAGGCGCGCGTCGGAGATTAAAGTGCTGAGCATTTTATAGCTTTTTTCTTTGTTCGGGATGATGTCACGTGAGACAAGTTGGTAGTAGACTTGCCTGAGCGTCAAGCTAAACCCCTGCCGGTCGTAATCGGATACAACGCTGTCAATTTTTTCGATGAGAGCCAGACTGGCCGCGCGAAATTTTTTAGAAACATACTCAATTTTTGGCATCGTTTTCACGCCCCACTTTTAGGTCAAATGCGTTCAACACTTCCTCCGAGCACTCACGCCATTCATCATCTGAATGGCTGACTTCTTTCGCCTGTTCCCCGTATTTTTCCAAATAGTCTTCGCGTGTAATAACCGTTATGTCGCGCGGGTCAAAATCCAGTCCAAACAGGGCAAAAAGGGCAGGCAGTTTAACTGCTGAAACCAATGCGTCATACGGTATTTTTCGGCCCTGCGAAATATCACCCATGTTGATCTCCATGCCCGCCGGAACCGGATTTCCGTCCTTATCCGATGCCATTCCCATGACTTCCACATAAATAACTGAATCCATCAAACATTCCTCTCCTTCGCCTTTTGATTTTAGAATCATTTCCGTTTGATTACCTATGAAATATCATAAAT
>NZ_JBDNLG010000136.1:0-4556 GCF_047718355.1 Ethanoligenens sp. | reverse complement strand
TTAGTTACTTCCTTTTTGGCTTAGGCATTTAAGAAAATATCTTTTCTTGTTTTCAAATGTTCAATTAATTCCCGATCAATAATCATATTATCGCTGAATGGATACCATGTGTTTTTTCATCTTTTAATCAAAGCAGGACTAACGACATAATGAATGACCTGTTTAAATTAAATTGCCTTAATAGTTCTTTCAATTTTGGATTTTCAACTGGCTTATTTACGTCAATCGTTTTCGGCTGTATATTTTCTTTTATACGCCCCTCATCTGGCTGGACATGATCTGGTTCTTTTTTCTTTCCAAACAGTTTACTTACGAATCCCATAAATGCTCTCCTTACAATAATGTCAGTTCATCCAATAATTAATTAATAAAAGTGTATTCAGCTAAATTTACGCAGTCAATCAGTTTGCGGATAGCCACGCATTCTGATTGGCTGTTTTATATATTATAGCATCCGAGTGTGTGCTTTTCACCATGGCCAGCGTGCAAATGGCTTTATGACCCTGATTGCCGGAGAATAAAGCAAAGCCGTATCCGCACCCCAGAACTGCGGAATCTCCTCTTTCGCATTATCGTACTTGAATACCTTCGATGTGCCAATGACCGTAAATGAATCCTTCTCAACGATTTTGTAGTCCATTGTGTAACAGCTCTCCAATGAAAATTTGATTTTGAGACAAGCAAAAGATTCTATCATTGCTCCATCTTTCCGAACAGCAGTAGGGGTGACACCGTGAAAACGAGTGAAAGCTTTTGTGAAACTATCCGGTGAATCATAACCATATTTCAAAGCGATATCGATGATTTTTTCATCCGTAGAAACAAGCTCACTGCCGGCAAGTGTGAGCCTGCGCTGCCGGATGTACTCCGAAACCGTAAACCCGCAGAGCATTGCAAATCCCCTTTGAAAGTAAAACGGAGACACAAATGCCCGTTTTGCAATGCTTTCTATTGCCAGTTCCTCAGTTATATTTTCTTCGATATAGCTGATTGCTTCACCGATTCCTTCAATCCATCCCACAGTTACTGCCTCCTCTCTGCGTATCAATCATATCAATTTTCATGCGACCATGCCCGACTTTTTATGTGATGTTTTGTCCTTGGTTAAAAGGCATGTGGTTTACTCCGCGGGTGTGCCTTTTATTCTATTGTGCTTGCGCTATATTTTTCAATAGTCACATTGATAACATACTCTTTTTTCAAAGACTGTAACCGCCTATAATGTTCTGTTTTGCCATGTGTCGCCTGAGCTTTGTTGCTTACCCACATTTCCATTAAAAACAAGATATCTTCTGAATCTACGGGTTTATAATATTCATATTTGTAATTGCCCGGTTCTGCCCTTGAAGCTTCCATAATTCCATTTTCAATTACTTTTTCAAGAAATTCATCCCGTTTACCTGGTTTGATTGCATATTTGACGTTTACAATAATTCGGTTATGAATTTTGCTAATGGCCTGTTCATAACTGTTTACTTTAACGACTGCAAAATACTTTCCGAACTCTTTTGTCCACATGTCCATTTCGTCTTCAAGGTTCTCCGTCTCGGGCATGATGAATATAACGTATTCACAATCAGTTT
This sequence comes from Ethanoligenens sp., assembly GCF_047718355.1. NCBI lineage: Bacteria > Bacillati > Bacillota > Clostridia > Eubacteriales > Oscillospiraceae > Ethanoligenens > Ethanoligenens sp. The sequence goes on along the minus strand of NZ_JBDNLG010000136.1, from coordinate 2,973 downwards.
TTGACATATTGGGAAGCAGCTCAGAGAAACCCCAATCTACATCTTCTTTATCGTCTTCAAATCCATTCCTTGCATCAACAACAAAATTACTATGCGGAAATTGTTTCAATAAATCCAATACAAACAAGGTAGGTGTTCTGTAATTGTTCAAGTGTGCAAATTTTTTCCATGTTAGAAACACCACGTTTTCATTTTCAATATATCTAACATTGCAAAACTCCGAATCAAACTCCAATTTGCTGTTCATGCAAACGCCTCCGTCATTAGTAAATCTTTCTTTAGCAGTCAATCAGTTTGTGAATTGCCACGCATTCTGATGGGCTGTTTTTATATATTATAGCATCTGAGTGTACCTTTTCCTACCATCTATTTGGTAACGTGGATTATCCAAATGGCCACGATGATTACTTTATCTTGCAACCGGGTCAAAACACAATCCACGTCGCAGGCGTCGCAGGTGCGTGGTCGTACTGCGTGACCGTTGCCGTTGAGTTTGCACCAATGGAGGCAGCGTGATGGATAAACCAAAGATTTATTTTTACCAACCATCTGGCACCTGCGCCGGGCGCACTACCGAGTATTTTGAATGTGTGGAAATACAAGAGCTGATGCGGCAATGGTCATTGGCTTTCTCGGTGACAAATCTAAACCCCATGCGCTCATACATTCAGCGTGGCGCAGTCTATGAGATACACGGTCAAAAATTTGACCATAAACGATTCACTCGCAATTCCGGTAGCAAAAATACCACATCTGTGACGATGGCCTACCATGTCTGCCGCCGATTGGACAACTACACCATACCTGCCGGGTATGCATTCGTCGGCACGGCGCAGGAAATCATCTCCGACATCTTCGATCAAGCCGTGGATGCAAACGGGGTCAAGGCATCCACGCAGTTTTCGGTGGGTACCTGCTCTGGCGTATCTGGCTCGTACAGCCCCGGAAACACGCAGCCCATATCCGCGTATACGGCAATACAGGGTCTTGTATCACTTGGCGTGGAACCGCAATTTGACAACTTTACGGTCAATGCGCCGGTTCGCTGGGGTGCAGATCGCGGCATGACCTTTAAATTTGGACGTAATTTGGCTGATTTGGACTTTGAGGACGATGCCGACCAAAATACCACCACATACAGTCTCGACGCGGCCAGACGACAATATGCGCTGGATGCCACACCGCGCGATTACGCTGAGTGCGGCGATACCGTGCGCATTAAAACGATTTGCTTGGCGAGGATATCCGCACGCAACGTATAGTAACCTTGGAAATGCATTGGGATGACCACACTGGTGACAAATTTACCGTCGGGCAGTTTGTGAGCGATCTTGCCGATTCCGTGGCCTCGATGCAGATCGGAATTGCAAATAGTGTGCAGCAAGCGGCGCAATACAGCAATGTATCAATTGACCGTCAAAACGGATTCATGGCGATTAGCCAAGATGGACTAAAAAAAGTTACAATGAACGCCACAAACTGTTTTTCCGTGTACTCGCGGCCAAATACAGCTGATGACTGGACACTGGTGCAGGAATTGGATGCCAATGGTCTATATTCGTCGATACTGACCGGGCTTAATTCTACTATGTACGCGGAAGTTGGTACAGGCTCAAACGGATTTGCACTGTATTACAAAGACAACACAAACAAAACTCCATTTCTTAAAATCTGGATCGATACAGACGGATATACACACATCACAACACCCGGAGGGAAATTGGATTTTTCATCGGATGACCAAGGAAATAGTTCGACTATACCAAATTTTCCGGGGTACACCGGGGATTACGTGCTCGGGAACATGAGGCAGCATTATCAAAACGGACTGCTTTCCGGGTACGGGGGAACAGACGGGTTTACCGGGGACATCTACATTAACACGGGAGGCACAAATACCGTACCGTTCCATTACAAAAACGGCGTGCGGAGACCCAGATATTGCGCTGCCGATTTGGAATTGCAAATTGTTGTCGTTGCTGCCGCTGATTGCAGCCGCCTCCTGCCACGATACTGATGCGGTCGGATCGATAATTGCCATATTTTTTGCTCCTTTAGCTAGTCTATTCCGATTAGCATGGGCCGATCCTTTTAGCCGACACACCGTGGGTGTCAACACAGCAAGCATCACAGTATGCAGATCACGCCGAAATCACAATTATAGGACATACAAATACCGTTCCGATTGTAAATCAACTGCGCGGGACTGCGTTGCAGATTATCTCCGCATCCAACCACGCTGTGTCTGGATCGGCAGTAAACTTAATTTTTGGAAATTATAAATCATTTTCCGGTGCAGGAGGATTGCAAAGCAAAATCACCGGGGAATTGGATATTTCAGGGATTCAAGTGGGAAATCCACCTACAACTACAGTAAACAACACATTGGGGCGCAGGCTGGGAGACTGTTCTACATCTTCGCAAACGCTTACCGTAATGGCTGGAGGCACGGCGTATACCGTGACTTTTAATCAAAACTATACGTCTATGGATAATGCCACGATCATTTCTGCCATAAATTCCGTGCTGGGTGATTCCGCCGTATCGCAAGAATATGTATATAATCAGTATCAAAGCGAAATTACCAACTGGTATGGCGAATATCTCAACAACACTTCTGCGGGGATTGCGGCAGGGGCGACAGCATATTCCACCGATGGAGTCAGTATACAAGTTTCTGGTACGACACAAATCGGGATAGCTGCCGAAGATATCAATCCGGGTGCATATGGTCGTGTGCGGTTGAAAGGGTGATTCATTTGAAATTTTTGTTTATCTGGCCGCCGTAGCTTAATGTTTTGCGGATGGCCCGCCGATGATAATGCTCAGATGTAATTTTTCAACGACAGTTGTTAACGCCAACGATGCCGCCACGCTCGAAAAAAAGCATATTAGCACCACAATTGCCGGTGCAACCGGTTTTGAAATTATCAAAGTTAGTAATATATATATTATTGGGTCATGGAACAAATA
>NZ_JBDNLG010000135.1:0-4763 GCF_047718355.1 Ethanoligenens sp. | reverse complement strand
CCCTCAAAATCAAAATTGATCAAAGGATGCCCAGATGATCAAGCAGAATTTTGGCACCGATCAGAATGAGAACGACACCGCCCGCGATTTCCGCCTTTTTCTGAAAATATATGCCAAACCGGTTGCCGATCCAGACCCCTAGAAAAGAAATACCAAAGGTGGTACATCCGATCAGCGTGACCGATGGCGCAATTGCAACATGTAGGAAAGCAAAGGTCACACCTATAGCTAACGCGTCAAGGCTGGTGGCAATGGCAAGCATCAACAGTTCTTTCAGGTCAAGCGGCGCATCCCCGTTTTCGCATCCGCCTGATTCTCCACGCACGGCTTCCCAAATCATTTTTCCCCCGATGAAAGCAAGCAATGCAAACGCAATCCAGTGATCCCATTGGGCAATGTATTGGGAAAATTGCTTTCCCAATATCCAGCCTAAAAATGGCATGAGGGCTTGAAAGCCGCCAAAAAAAAGTGCAATAACGGCCGCACGGCGGGCGTTGAATTGACGCATACTTAAGCCTTTACAGATAGCAACGGCAAAAGCATCCATTGAAAGGCCGACGGCGATTAGAAGTAGTTCTGTAATTCCCATGCTCTATCCTCTTAAGATGGCTCTGTTCACACAGACGAGCCCTTTTTATCCTTCTTTTTTAGTTCTTTCAGGCGCGTAATGGCACAGGCTTTGCCCGCGTCATGTATGTTTTATAGGTGGGTCAGAAGCAAATTCCCGATGCCTTTGAGCGTATAGGCGCCGCTATTCGCCGGCAGAAAAACCGTATCTCCAGCGATGATTTCCAGTGGAGGATGGGTTCCATTTTGCAACGTAACCGAGCCGTCTGTACAGGTGAGCGCATGGAACGATTCCTCTGTCGATTCCAATGCAGCCGCTTTTTTCACGTCTAGTAAGTCTACTGTAAAATACGCGCAGGCGGCCAGTGTTTTGCGGGTAAAACCATCCAATTGTATGGTTTGGAGTTCGGGCTGGGGCTGCACCGGATGCAGATTGATCACTTGCAGCGCTTTCTCCACATGCAGTTGGCGCGGTTTGCCGTCTTTTCCGAGTCGTCCGTAGTCGTAGACCCGGTAGGTCACGTCGGAATTTTGCTGGATTTCTGCGATCAGGCAGCCCTTCCCGATGGCGTGTATCGTGCCAGACCGGATCATAAAGGCATCGCCTTTATTTACAGGTACCACGTTTAAAACATCCAGCAGTGTGTTTTCGGCAATGCGGCGGCGAAATTCTTTTTGACAGATATCCTTTTTAAAACCGTAGACGATGGATGCACCCGGTATGCAGTCCACGATATACCACATTTCGGTTTTGCCGTATGCATGTTCCTGTTGCAGCGCATAAGTATCATCGGGATGCACTTGGATGGATAAGTTGCTGTTTGCGTCGATTAGCTTGATGAGAACCGGAAAATCCACAAATTGTGCGCAATGTGTCCCAAGTACCTGTTTGCCCAGCGTGTCTATATAGTAACGGAGTGTTTTCCCCGCATATGTGCCGTTTGAGATTACGCTTTCGCCCGCCGGATGACAGGAGAGTTCCCAGCTTTCCGCCGTCTTTACATAGGGTGAGGGCTTGTGGTAACGGGTGGACAAAATATCGCCCCCCCAAATATAGTCTTTGAATGCCGGAAGCATTTTCATAGGATAACAGACATATTTTTCTGCCATGATTTATTCTCCTAACCGGGTTGGTCTTGCGGGTATATATAAAAACCTGCATAATGTTGATACAGTTAGATTGTAGATGGGTTTGCTTATAAATGCATAGAGCGAAGAAAGCGGTTGAGTAATAGAACACCCCACATGCGGCACAGTAATGCGGCATGTGGGGATGTCTTACTTGGATGTTTCCTCTAAAATATCTAATGTTTTCTTTAACGAGGTTTGAAATTCTTCCTCCGAGGAATTTTTGAAAATCAGCAGGTCATCCCGAATATGAGGGTCGTCAAGGGCAATGGGGATATCAAAATTACAGCCGGCAATGTATTCACTCCAATGCGCGATTTTCCAAGTGTCCCGGTCGGAGTTGCGGGCAATCATTCGCTGCCGAATCACATCAATTTCCGTGATGACCCAGACGACGACCAAAGAAGCCCCTTTTTCTTTCAGCTTTGTTTTGAGAGCGGTGATATAAGCGGGGTTTCTGATTTCCTGTGTGAACGGCGCGTTAATTAAAACGATATTGTCATATTCCAATGCTTCAAGGGCGAGCGCCACGATGGTTTCGTACTCGTAATCGCGGATGTTTTTATTGAAAAAATCGGAACTGCGGTTATATTCTTCTCCGGCGACGACAAAAATTTGTTTGGAAAGCGGAATTAAGGTGTCTTTGTCCAGATAGACCACATGACTTAACGCTTGGGCAAGTTTTTTGGAAACATACGTTTTTCCGCTTGCCGGAGGTGACGTAACTAAAATCAGCTTTTTCATATACCCCTCCAATTCGCTTGCTGGTTTGGCATGAGATGGAATAGGAATAGTATACCGCCGTCAGTTACTTTTTACAAGATTGCGGACAAATGAAAATAAGAAATCATAAAAATGCATGGCTCTGTCCGCACCGCGCTTAGGCCTTCACGCCGGAATCCAAAGCGTTTTGCACAGCTTTCAGGATGACGCGGCTGCTGTTTGTCGCACCGGTGATGGTGTCCACATTAAGAGATTGCGCCGATTTAATTTCCTTGACGATAATCTCCGCTTTCTTACCTCTTTCATTTTTATGATAAAGTATGGTGATATTCTGTATGTTGTGATCGGCAATATCAACGCGGACTTTTGCCGCAATCATGATGGCGTTATAGGAACCCGTGTAGAACCCATCGGGGATCTTGGATAAATTGACATTGGTAATGGAGATATCGGCTATCCTTTTTTTATATTCCCGTAATTGGATGAGATAAGTGGTGACAAAATAGCCCCCGATCAACAAGGCAAGGATAAGTGCCGCGATGCTCACGGCAATGAACGTTTTGTTTTTGCCTCTCGGGGAGGTGCTTGGTGTTTGTGATTTTAATATCATGTAAATGACCCCTTTACAGTATGAGCAGATTTAGAATTTGCTGAATCACATGGATCAGGATAGCCAGAATCAAAACACCGACAAAGGCGATATGAGAATAATAAAGCAGCTTGTTCTTCATAAAGCGACGTTTCAAAATACCCGTGACCACAACCAGTGTCAGCGCGAAAAATGTGACATAGCCTGCTGAAAAAAAGGGACTAAGCAGTTTGGTGTTAATATGGATGATTGCACTGAGAAAAAATAAAAAACCGGCAATGCAATGAAATTTCAGTTTACCGATTTTCGGGAACAGTTTCACCTTTCGGCGAAAAGGATAAAGGAGGGTTATCATAAGAAAACACACACTGCATATGCCTGTTAAAACATCGAATACCATTTTTCCCTCCGGTGTATATTGTGCGGTCAGTTGTAAAAAGAAAAAGTATAGTCTTTTATATCGCGGCTGGAGATGAAACAGTCATGCAGACCCTTTGTGATGTAAACCATTTTGTTTTCGGTAATAAGAACTCCTTCGGCATCGGAAACCTGTTCAATTAGCGCCATTCCGCGTTGCAAACCGGATACAAATACGGCGGTAGACAGGGCGTCTGCCTTCATAGAAGAATCCGCAATGATCGTGACACTCATCAACCCGGTATCTGCGGGATATCCTGTTCTCGGATCGATAATATGGTGAAATTTTTTGCCCTTGCTTTCAAAATATTTTTCATAATCGCCCGAAGTTACGACGGATTTATCAGAAACAGCGAGTGCAGCAATACAATTTCCCCGCGGCTTTCTGGGGTCCTGCACGCCGATCATCCAAGGCTCGCCATTCGTTTTTTCCCCGAGCGTATGGACATTACCGCCCAGATTAATCATCGCAGAGGTCACACCATGGGCTCTGTATGCACCCAATGCCATATCGGCGGCATATCCTTTGCCAATGCCGCCGAGTTCGACAGACTGGTGTCTGTTGATTCTTGCGGAACACGACACTTCATCAATGGCAGGACCTGAACCGGATACGAAGGGAAGCAGGGCTTGAATCGCTTCATCGGATGGGACAGCCTGTGTTTTGATGCACTCACGCCATAAGCCTGTCAATGGAGCGACAGTGACAGCAAATGCGCCGTTTGAAAGATCGTGATAGCGTCGGGCAGCTCCCAAAACACGCAAAGTGTCGGTATCTATTTTTACAGTATTTTTCCCATTTGAAGTATTGAGACGCGATATAGAACTTTCGGGGATGAAATAACTCATTTCCTGTTCCAAGCGCTTCATGAGAGCCGATATATTATGGCAGATATAGGCACCTTCCGCAGAACTGGAGACGGCGACTTTTTGTTCGATGATTGTGCCCATGCCAAATCCTGTGGCTTCGTAATAATCTAAACACATCGCATTGCACCTGTTGTCTTCAAATCAAATCATTTTATGGGGATAATGAGCGCAGCAACATGTTCATATTGTTTTCCAGCAGCACATCCGATGGTTTACCATAGTTGGTTCTGATATAGTTCCCCTTTTTATTTGTGAGCATGACAAAACCGTTTATGTTGGACCAGAACAAAATGGCTGTGCTGACAACATCTATTTCAGCGGAGATTGATCCGTCCGCAATACCTTCCTTTATAATTTCTTCAAGCAATAAAAAAGATTTCTCTGTTTCTGTATTAAAATTCGCAATGATCTTGTTGTTTTCGTTGCAGTCATCGGTTCCATTTGCTTCATAGTTGATGATGGACTGCAT
>NZ_JBDNLG010000134.1:0-4889 GCF_047718355.1 Ethanoligenens sp. | reverse complement strand
GGGGAGACTTTATGAAATTGTCCACCAAAGGGCGCTATGGTCTGCGCGCACTGCTGGATCTGGCTGTTCATGCTGACGGCAGCCATGTTTCACTGTACAATATCGCCGACAGGCAGCAGATTTCGGTCAACTATCTGGAGCAGGTGTTTTCCCAATTGCGCAAGGCTGGTTTTGTGCGCAGTGTAAAAGGCGCGCAAGGCGGCTATGCGCTGGCGATGCAGCCACGAGAAATGACTATCGGCGCCATCCTGCGTGTGCTGGAAGGCAGTCTGCATATCGCAACGGAAGAAATCTCCGGAGAAAATCCATTGCAGGACTGTATTAAAAAGTATGTGTGGGATCGCATCAATAATGGTATCGACCATGTAGTGGACTCCATTACGCTCGGTGACTTGGTAGAAGAATATCGCAGCGGGCAGGATTACACCATGTTCTATATCTAATCCGCTTAAGATGACGCTGGTACGAAATGCTTGACAGAAATGGGGCGAACATGCCAAAACAGGAAATCACAACATCGCAAGCGCCCGCAGCCATTGGACCTTACGCGCAGGCTGTGCTGGCAGGCGGGCTTTTATTTTCTTCCGGACAGATTCCGGTCAATCCGACGGACGGTACGGTGCCCGTATCAGTAGATGAGCAGGCGAAACAGGCGCTTATCAATCTCGGCGCCATATTGGAACAAGCGGGTATTGGTTTTGCAGATGTACTGAAGACTACCGTGTTCATCCGTCATATGGAGGATTTTGCAGCCATCAACGCCGTTTACGCTACTTTCTTCAAGGAACCCTATCCCGCGCGTTCGTGTGTGGAGGTTTCCGCTTTGCCCAAGGGTGTTCTTTTGGAGATTGAAGCCATCGCCGCATGTTGATTGCCTGCCAGACCAGAACAGTACATGATATGCTTGTTTTATTTACAATAGAAGAATCACTTTTTGGAGGGAATATATCATGGCAAACATCGCAAAAAACTTGACCGATTTAATCGGTAACACCCCGTTTCTGGAACTTGCAGCTTATAACAAAGCCGAAGGGCTGGAAGCCACCATCGTAGGCAAGCTGGAATATTTTAATCCCGCGGGAAGCGTCAAAGATCGTATCGGTTACGCCATGATCAAAGATGCAGAGGATAAAGGACTCATTAAGCAGGGCAGTGTCCTCATCGAGCCGACCAGCGGCAATACCGGCATCGGTCTGGCGTTTGTCGCCGCGGCAAAGGGCTATCGGCTTATCCTCACCATGCCGGAAACCATGAGCGTAGAACGTCGCAACCTGCTCAAAGCGTTGGGTGCAGAACTGGTGCTCACATCGGGCTCTGAAGGAATGAAGGGTGCCATCCGCAAAGCCGAGGAATTGGCGGCGCAGATACCCGGCAGTTACATCCCGCAGCAGTTTAAAAATCCGGCCAACCCGGCTATCCACCGTACCACCACCGGTGAGGAAATTTGGCGCGACACCGACGGCGGCGTGGATATCTTCGTGGCGGGCGTAGGCACGGGCGGCACCGTCAGCGGCGTGGGGCAGGCCTTAAAAGCAAAAAAGCCGAACGTACAGATCGTGGCGGTAGAGCCGTCCGATTCCCCCGTCCTTGAGGGCGGAAAACCGGGCCCGCACAAGATTCAGGGCATCGGCGCAGGATTTGTACCCGATGTGTTCGACCGCACTGTCATTGATGAAATCCTGCCGATCTCCGGGGATGACGCTTTCGCTGCATCCCGCAGCCTGTCCAAAAAAGAAGGTCTGCTGGTCGGCATTTCCTCCGGTGCCGCCGTCCATGCGGCCACCATTCTGGCAAAACGCCCGGAAAACAAGGGAAAATTGATTGTGGCACTGCTGCCGGATACTGGTGAGCGTTATCTCTCCACCACCTTGTTCCAAGCAGACTGACAACGACCGGTGAAACCGATCAAAACGCGGATAACCAATGGTGTTATCCGCGTTTTTTCTATCCCTTTTTCATAGCATCCACAGCGGGATATATGCCACGCCGTCACGCACATCCAGCGTTTCCCGCGTAACGACCAGTCCGCCCACATGTGAAAAAATCCGGCAAAACGACTGTAGGGCGCGCGGGCTTCCCGACCCGATATCCGTACCTGTCAGGAACTGCACCGGCAACAACCGCCCGCGCCGCTCCAAAACATAGAGCGCCTGTCCTTTCACACCACGCCAGTACCAGATCTTTCCGCCGTTTTTCTCCGCATAGTCAAGCAACAGAGATAAAACCGCTTCCCGTCCGGCACGCGCATGTTCTTCGGGCGTGAACGTCTGCCGGCGAAGCAGTGCGTGCTTCATCCCGCAATCGCGCAGATAAAGCCGCTTATTCTTTCGCAGAACACCGGAAATATTGGCCTTGTAATATTCACAGACATAGGCGATCCCATCATTCTCCAGCAGATGCAGATGGTTCATCACCGTCACGGTATTGAGCGACAGATACTTTCCAATACCCGCATACGCCTGTTCGCGTCCCTCCAGCGAGGCAATATAATACAACAATTTTTTGAGCTTTTCAGGAGATTTGATGGCGTAATTACTCAAGATATCACCATACAGGCTGCGATCGATGATATCGTCAAACAGTTTTCGGTGCCATGCGGCCATATTCCGCGCCTCAAAATACCCCGGATATCCGCCGGCCAGAAAATATTGTTCCACGATATTCCGCTTGCCCGCCCGGAACGTCTCCAGTGCGGGCAGCTGTTCCAGCAAAGCGCGCGCATAATCTTCTGTTTGCTCAAACAAATCAAAATCCGGCAGCAGGCTTTTATAGGCGGCACAATCGAACTCCACCGTACGATACGCGCAATAAAACTCTAAAAATTGCGGCGCGCAAAGCGGTGGCACCGCAAACAGGCACGCCCTTTCCCGCAGCGCTTCGCTCCCCGCAGGAAAAAGCAGCTGCGGCATCGGCGCAGCAACTATAAAATGGAACTTCCATCCTTTTTCATGACATTTTTGCGCAAAAATCCGCCATCCACGCACATGATGTGCTTCGTCGATCAATACATAAACGGGCTGAGAAAACTGCTCCGGTTCCTCACGCAACACACCCGTACAATACGCCATCACCACATCCTGCGCATGCAGGTTATGGATAAACAAAGAGGGGTCATCACCGCTGAAAAACAGTACCCGCCGCGGTGGAACTTTCAACCGTAGCAGATAATGCACTGTTTGATAAAGCAGCGTCGTTTTACCACAGCCGCGCGGACCGGTCAGCCCGATCGTTTTCTCCCCCGCGATGTCTTTGACAATTTGTGCAAACTCGGCGCGTATGCGCCTAAATAAAAGGTCCGGCTCGACCCCGTCCCCTCTCCACCATGAATTGCATGCATGAAGACAGTCTATCAACGTCATGCCGACACCCCGATATGTTTATTGATGTGGGCGGCCGCGGCGCGGAAACCCACCTGCCCGTCGTGTTTCACCTCGACGGCACACAGCGCAGACGTCATCGTCCGCAGGTATATTTCATCAGTCAATATAGCATATTCGTTCGGCACAGTCAACAAAACCCACCCAATAGCCGACGATTGGCAAAACGGCCGTTTATCACATGTCGATTACTTCAGTAATAGTCACATTACGCAGATTTCTTTCTCTGCTCAGGTGGATCACGCGGTCCTGCCATTCGCCGGAAAGGATGCGCACCGACGGTCGTGTGCAGCAGTCTGCATAATTGCATACTACGATCGCACTCATCCCGTTGCTCAGGCGGACGACCGTCCCCAATGGGAATGCCGCCACTTTGCGCACAAACATATTTACGCAGACCGGGTCAAAATAAGTACCGGAGCCCCCCATGATATATTCCATCGCATTCGATGACAGAACCGCGCTGCGATATGGTCGATTCGAACTCAACGCGTCGTATACGTCTGCCACACTGATGATGCGGGCAAATTCAGATATTTCCTCCCCTTTCAACCCATATGGATACCCGCTTCCGTCAAAGCGCTCATGGTGCTGAAGCACACCTATATACGAGGTAACCGGCAAATCGCTATGGTCGCGCAAAAATTCATACCCATAGATCGGATGCTTCTGCATTTCCCGCATCTCGTCCTCTTCCAGACGTCCCGGTTTATCCAGCAGAAACTTGCCGACAAAAACTTTTCCTATGTCATGCAGCAGCGCGCCAAGACCCAAACGAAACAGTTTGGGTTCTGGAAATGAAAAGGACACGCCTAAAAGCAGCGACAAAACGGAAACATTGACGGAGTGATAAAATGTATAGTCGTCAAACACCTTCATGTCCACCATATTCACAATGGTGTCACTGCTGGCTAAAATATCATCAACCAGGCGGTGCACAATCTCTTTTGTTTTTTCAAATGCGCCATCCACACCCGTCAACGTCTGGGTGGAAATAAACGTGTCACGTACGGCGGTCACCGCTTTCATGCGTAATTCTTCATTGACTATCGCCTTGATTTCGATATCATCGGAAATATCGTCCGAAATATAGACACCATGATAGCCTAAATGATGAATACGTTCTATGTAAGACGCTTGTAGGACCTGCCCTTGGCCCAACAGCAGCTCACCGTTTTTACCGTGCAGGCTACGCCCCAAAACCATGCCGCTGCGCAGGCAGTAAACGGAAATAAATCTCATCGAAAACCTCTTTAATCAGTCTTATTCAGACGGTGAACCCGGCTGGGCAGACAAAAAATCTGAATAAAGCAAACCACTTCATCGTTGTTGACTAAGAGATTTGTCTGGTGTAAAAAGATACGCATCTGTATCATCTGATTTAAACCAAAGTAAACCATATATCATATCGACCGTTTTCGCCAAAAATTGAGGGGGGATAAAATGTTTTTTACAAAAAATATATCTTATCATGACAATTTATCGGACCATTCCAAGAGCAACCACCTATCC
>NZ_JBDNLG010000133.1:0-4908 GCF_047718355.1 Ethanoligenens sp. | reverse complement strand
CCGCAGGATGGACAGACCGTCGGCATCCGGTAGGGCTCTCCCCCGCCGTGTTCGACCACCGACACGATTTCAGGAATGATGTCCCCGGCTTTGCGCACCACCACCGTGTCTCCGATGCAGATGCCCTTTTCCCGGATAAAATCCTCGTTGTGCAGTGTCGCGCGGGCCACCGTACTGCCCGCCAGCAGCACCGGCTCCAGCACCGCAGTAGGGGTCAGCGCGCCGGTGCGTCCGACGTTGATATCGACATCCAGCAGTTGGGTGCGCTTTTCCTCCGGCGGAAACTTAAACGCCACCGCCCAGCGCGGAAATTTCGCCGTGCTTCCAAGCGTGCGGCGATCCGCAAAATCATCGACCTTGACGACCACGCCGTCGATGCCAAACGGCAAAGTACCCCTGCTATCCCCGATGTGCCTGATCTCCGCTTCCACTTCTGTCAGCAAGGCACAGGGGGTATGCGCCACCACCTTAAAGCCCAACTCTTTAAGCAGTGCATGGCCCGCCAGATGACTCCCGACCGTTTCCCCCTCAATGCGCTGGATGTTAAACACAAAGATGTCCAATCCGCGCGCCGAGGTGATTTTTGAATTTTTCTGCCGCAGGGAACCCGCCGCCGCGTTGCGTGGATTTTTAAACGGCTTTTCTTCGCGCAGTTCCTGCTCACGCACCAGTTTTTCAAACTGTGCAACCGGCATAAAGACCTCGCCGCGCACTTCCAAAAACGGCAGCGGGCGCGTCAAACGCAGTGGGATGGAGCGCACGGTGCGCAGATTGGCGGTCACATCCTCACCGGTCACGCCATCACCGCGGGTCGAACCGCGCACAAACAGTCCGTCCCGGTATTCCAGCGCGACCGACAGCCCGTCGATCTTTGGTTCGACGGCATACCGCACCGTTTGCAAAGTGTCATGCATCCGCTCGTCGAATGCGCGCACCTCCTCCAAAGAGAACACGTCCTGCAGGCTCTCCATCGGCACATCGTGCCGCACGGACTCAAATTGACCCAGCGCCGTGCCGCCTATCCGCTGGGTCGGGGAGTCCGGCGCAACCAATTCAGGATGGGCGCTCTCAAGCTCTTCGAGTTCCCGCAGCATCCGGTCGTATTCGTAATCTTCTATTTCAGGCGCGTCCAGCACATAATAGAGATAGTTATGGCGGGACAGCGTCTCCCGCAGTTCTTTTGCACGCGCCACGGCATCCATAACATTCCTCCGTTTCCAAACGATCATCGGTAGTTAGTATACCATTTTTTACTCCAAACGTGTAGGGGGCAAGCGGAAAACTTGAAAAGAACCCCATCACTCTATTCATTGAAAAATCTTCCTGCCTGTTATACAATAGAGCCATCGGGGATGCACAGGTATCCCGAACGAAAGGGGAACCCATATGAAATTTCACGATATGCCTTATACCCGCGTCGATTACGATACCTATCGCGTGGACTTTGAGCAGGCGTTGGACACGTTTACAAAAGCCGGCTCCGCCGACGCACAGCTGGAAGCCGCCAAGGCTGTTTTTAAACTGCGCGACACACTGTGGACCATGTCCCGCCTCTGCTTTATTCGCCACACGGTAGACACCACAGACGCGTTTTACGCGGCGGAGAACGACTATTATGATGAAACCAACCCTAAATTCGATGAGTTGAATAACCGATTCTACAAGGCACTGGACGCGTCGCCCTACCGCGCGGAACTGGAAAAAACGCTGGGTTCCCTGCTGTTCCAAAACATCGGTATTTCTCTGCGCAGCTTTGATGAAAAAATCATGGGCGATATGGCGGAAGAAAACCGCCTGTGCTCCACATATCAAAAGCTGATTGCGTCGGCACAGATCGAATTTGACGGCAAAACGCTCAATCTTTCCCAGTTGGGCGCATATTTTGAGTCGCTTGACCGAACCGTGCGCAAGGCGGCAATGGCCAAACGTTCGGCATTTTTTCTTGCCCATCAGGAAGAACTGGATACCATTTATGACCAGCTCGTCCATGTGCGGGATAAACAGGCCAAAACACTTGGATTTGCGAATTATACGCCGCTTGGCTACCTGCGTATGACACGCAACAGCTATACACGTAAGCAGGTAGAGGCATTCCGCCATCTGGTCAAAACCGAAATTGTTCCCATTGCCACCGAACTGCGTCAAAAGCAAAAAACACGTTTAGGACTCGACCCACTGTATTTTTACGATGAGACCCTGCAATTTGCAAACGGCAACCCCAAGCCACAGGGCACGCCGGAGGAAATCTTTCAAAACGGGCAGAAGATGTACCGGGAACTTTCCGAAGAAACGGGCCATTTTTTTGATTTCATGCTGCAAAACGAGCTGTTTGACGCGCTGGGGCGTAAAGGCAAGGCAGCCGGCGGCTACTGCGACGAATTGGTCGATTACAAAGCACCATTCATCTTTGCCAATTTCAACGGCACGTTTGACGACATTTCCACACTGACGCATGAAGCCGGGCACGCTTTCCAGTTTTATATGTCCCGCGACAACTTCCCACCGGAATACCGATCGCCCACATTGGAATCCTGCGAGATTCATTCTATGTCGATGGAATTTTTCACCTGGCCCTGGATGAACCTGTTCTTTGGCGAAAACGCTGACCGCTACCGCTATATGCATCTGGGCGGCGCCCTGTTATTCCTGCCATATGGCTGTGCGGTGGACGAATTCCAGCACATTGTCTATGACCACCCGGATATGACGCCGGACGAACGCAGAGCCGCGTGGATGAAACTGGAGGAAACCTATCAACCGGGCATTCAGTATGACGGCGACGCGTTCTTTGGCAAAGGCGGACGCTGGCAGCGGCAAAGCCACATTTACGAGCGCCCATTCTACTATATCGACTATTGTCTGGCGCAGACCTGCGCGCTGGAGTTTTGGGCGCTGATGCAAAAAGACCGCAAAACGGCATGGCAAAAGTATCTGACGCTCTGCAAGCTGGGCGGCAAGGACACGTTCACCGGTCTGCTGGGGCAAGTTGGGCTGGACACGCCGTTTGACGCAACCTGCCTAAAAACCGTAGCGGGCGCCGCCAAGGCATTCATCGACGGGTTCGACGAGAGCAAATTGCAATAAGGCATCGACACCTATGCACAAGCGCCGTGCGGACACCCATTGTCCCTGCGGCGCTTTTCTGTTTATCTTTTTTGGCTTGTCGTACCGCTGGCAGCGGAAGAAGCCGTGTTCCCATAACTGCCATATGTAAAGGCATTGTTCGCGGCATCCCCGGAGCCGCCTGAACCAGGCACATTGAAATACTGCCCCGGTACAGTGCCCACCAAAATGCTTTCCGCCACCATAAATTCATTCTGGACATGAACCGTCGTCTGGCTATCTGAAAGCATAACGGTCATGTCCGCGTGCACTGTCAGATAGATATCCTGCTTGGTCTGATTGATTCCGGCAGCAGAAAATTTGCTGGTGATGGAGGAGTCCACATCTTCCACCGGTGAGAACCGCAGTATCACATTCGGTCCACGTCCCGAAAAAAGCGGCCCCCCAAAGATGTTCCCAATGGGAATCGCAATGTCGCTGTTGGGCAAGTTATTGAGCGCGTCCAGCGCACTGCGTGTGATCTCATACTTCAAAATGTTAATCTGGGTGGAATCAGCCTGCACGGCAATGATTTCACCGTTTTCATTTTTTTGATAATGCATCAGGGTATCGTAACTGACGTTATTCGTTTTTAAAACCTGCCCAACCGCATCGTTGATTTTACGCACGGCAATACTTCTCGCGCTGTAAGCCGCATATGAGCGAAATACCGGGCCGACTTTCCAATTCAACACCAGGTATCCCAACAAAAGTGCCAGCAGCACACAGAATATCCGCAGCCAAAAACGACGTTTGCGTGACATATGGTATTTACGCTTGAATTGTGGCATGGCGCCCTCCCTGTGGAAGCTGACCGACAAAAGCAGCAGGCAGTCCTACCCCTGCCCACTTTGTTAAATAGGGCTTTCGCCCCACTATATGCCGTTGCGCCCTGTCCGCATACCTTTTTTACGTTCATAAGGCACTCTTTCATCTACAGGAGTTCCAATTAAAAAAGCGGTCACCCGTATTCTTTGAACCAACTGGTGATATCGGATACTGAAACCGCGTCAAAAGCAAGTGGCAAGGCAAGCAAAAGTGCTTCAACAGATCGTACCTTGACTCGCCCCAAAATGGCTTGCAGCCATTTAATTTTATTCTGTTTTGGGTATGTGTTTTTTCCAATATTACATCGGATGAATCCTAACAGCCATCTTACTGGCGTTTTTCACCATCACTCCATGACGCATTATTATAGTCTTTTAGGATTTTGGCTAACACCTGTAGATCGTTCAGACTGTATTGACTCAAAAAAGCAGTCATCTCATCATCCATGCGCCGATGCATTTCTATGTGCAATGCGGATAAATCTCTGCCAAGGGTAGTTAGATGAAAAACACTTTCTTTTTTATTGCCGGGAACGTGCTCTTTTAGAATAAGCTGTTTCAAAAGCAATTTTCGGATGTTTTTCGACACGGTACCTTTTGGAATGCCCGTCTGTCGGGCAATCTTTGCGCTGTTTACCGGCTCCAATTCTCCAATCGCATTTAAAATGTGAATGGAGATGACAGTTAATTCCTGTATGACCTTCGCCATATCCGGTTGGCGGCAGTTTTGTAACAAAATCTGTGTTTCCCGATCCACTTCTGCCGCATGTCGGTTGGAGACGCTCAAGAACTGCTGTCGTATAGTCTCAATCAAGACATCGGCACTGGGTCTGATACTGTTGGATTCTTTTTCAGCCAAGTGTCCTCTCTCCAATCTCAGAACAATTTGTCTCAGTATATCACAAAAATGATTTCCAGGAAACCATCTTGACGTATCAGGTAGTTTATGATATATTGTTTCTAGGAAACAATATATCAT
>NZ_JBDNLG010000132.1:0-4920 GCF_047718355.1 Ethanoligenens sp. | reverse complement strand
GCCATGAGGGTCTTTAGCCACTGTACGGCCTCTTGGTACCGCAGCTGCGCAAACCCAATCCTGGCAAAAAAAGAATCCAGTTCGCCTGTGTCAGCCTCCATCGTGACCGGCGTATTCTGCCCGGCTGGGGGGGATATAGGGGGGGATAGAGTCTCTAAGTTAATCTCTGTAGTAATCTCTAAGGAAGAAGCGACACCATGTCGCTTGCATCCGACATTCTGACGCTTGCAAGCGTCACCCTGTCGTTTGCATTTGTCATTTTGTCGTTTGCAAGCGACAATTTGTCCATTGTCAGAGCTGGCCTGCCCATCGTTGGTATTATTCGCTGGTTCAGCCGGTGTGGGAGGGATTTCGGGAGGGTTCTCCGAAGAGATAACTGAGAGGGTTAACTTTGCGTATCCGGGTAGCACGTACCCGGCCCGATCAAGTGCCTCCATGACAGCCATAAAATCGACCCGGTAGTAATACGTCCGGTCGCGGGGTTCGTCGTCCTTGCCCTGTTTACGCGACAAGAAACCCTTTTTAACCAGTTCGGCCAGCCTGCGCTCAATGGTACGGGCGCTTTTGTCACTCATGATCTCATCTTTCAGATCATCCGCTCTTTTGAATATCCACCCGTGTTGAAAGGGCAGATCATCCAGCTCACTCCCGGCCTTTTGCCGTCTTTCACGTTCTTCTGCCAGAAATGCGTCAAAATCGTTGACACGCTCGCTCCAGTAAATCATCTGGTTAAGAAGGAGCGCGGCCGTGCTGTCTCCGGTAATGGCAACGTATTCTTCCCGGACAACGGCGCATTTTGGCTTGTAGGGCATTTGGTCATTCTGCATTTTTACACTTCCTCGCTTTAAATTCACTTACATGCCCCGGATTTGTCGCATGACGCGCTTTTCCCAACCATCCGTAAAAGTTAACATCCACGTCAAAAGGCGAGCACAGGGCAATTACGGGGCGCATGAATCATGTGGAAATATATGGAACACACAAATTTCTTTTCAACCTTTGTACAGGTGTATCATGCAGAGAAAATAAAAACGGGGAGACAGAAAATTCCGTCTCCCCGTTGGGTACCGCTGATCGGCGGCAAGCATATCCGTTTTGTACATGGTTTCCCGTGCAGTTGCTTGATGGCCACGTAGGTAAAAGCGCGCCCTTTCTCTTTTTCCCCCTTCTGGTGGGCCAGCAGCCGTTTTTTTAAGGCCGGGCAGATTGATGCGGCGGGAACCGGCAAGGTGTCCTTGTCCGGCTGATCGCCGCGTGCACATTGGGTCAGTCTGCCGTGGCAGCTCTCACCGGTTCCGTTATGCAGTTGGCTACCATGCGTGCCGTTCCTTTTTTCCCCTTCTGGTAAGACAGCAGCCGTTTTTTGCGACGCCGGAATGTTCTGGCCAATCGGAACCAAAAGAGATCCATTTAGCTGCCGCGTTTTGCCATAACAGCGCGGGCAGTCAGACTGGCAGGAGAGGGCGGTAGTGTCCCTGTGTCCAACAAGTCTATGACGAGACGCGCGCCATCCTGCATACCGCACTGGTGGCCGCTTTCTTCCCATGCTCCAGCCACGGCGTTGTATGCAAAAAGGAGATTGCTGTACGTCTTTTCGTCAGAAACAACTGCGCGCAACTGTTGAAGAAACACCTGTTCGTTTTCCTCTGCGGCCTGTATCGTGTTTTTTTGTGCGATGCACTTTGCTGGTCTATCGCCCGTAAGGACAAAGGATGAAATTTCACGTAATGTCATTTTTCAATTCCTCCATCAGCAGCTCGTTGGGGAGTTGTTTGGACACCCAGCAGTTCCGTAATCAGTTTGGCCCCGTCTTTCATCCCCTGTGTATGTGCATATGCCATCGACGCAATGGACGCTTCGTAATAAGCACCGTTTAGCTCATCCCACGCCCTTTCATCTGAAACATATTTTTGAAGCATGTCGAGAAACTTCTGTTCTTCGCAGTCCACGTTATATGCTGTGCGCGACTGAATTAATTCTGGGTCTGGATTATCAATTCCTGCAAATTCAAGCGCAATCATGCGCAGCAGATTTTTCATACATGTGCCCTCCACCCCATGTCACAATGCGTACCGCCATAGTTATTTAGACGGTAGAGATTTTTTCTTATGATATTCGCGGTAACTATATGCCTCGTGTATCCGCTGTTCCTCCGCATCTTGAGCCTTTTGCGCCCATATGTGCGGCTGGCGGTCAAACGTGCGAAACTGATCGGCGGTCGTGGAACTTTCAAACGAATGAAGGTAACTGTTAAACATGTCGCAAAATTCCGCGCATAGTTTTGCTGCCGCGTGTGCGGCCAGATACGCGCGGTGTGCCTCGTCGGCGGCGCTCTTATGTTTCTCCGCGCCCTCCAATTTCGCAGCCATATCCAGAAGTGCTTTATTCAAAAACTGGCTTGTGTTCAAATGCGCTGCGTTCGACAATTTTTCAAGCGCATCAAGTGCTTCCTGCGACAGATAAAAGTGTTTTCTTATCAAGAGCCTTTCCTCCGAAATTTGTAGTTGGAGCCGTTTTACGGTCAAAAGTGCTGGTAAAAAGAATGAGCATAAGGGGGAACGTAACGGGGGTGTGCAAATCCTGTCAGTGACAGGATTTGTTCGTTCCATTGAAAATGCAGCGAGTGGGCGGTTTTCGCACACCGATTTTGCTTTGAAAATGGGGTTTTTAGGCGTTTCGCCCACAATTCGCACACACGAATTGGAAATTGGCCACGCGCTACCCACACCTTAAAAATCGTCATTTTCATCGTCTTCGAGGTCTCCTGCATTATTCAGAACGTTCCAAATGGCATTCAAAAGTTTCGTATTTTCTTGGATGGTGGCAAGCGTTAAATCAAGCAGATCGCCCCGCTTTTTAGCCTCTTTATGTACCGCATCCTCGGACAAAATGCGTGTTGTATCCGGCAACATCTCGATAAAAGCACGGTTTTTATAGAGCAGGTTTTCCCGTAGCATAGCGACCACAAGCGAACTCCTGTCCGGGTACTTCGGGGATTCCGAAAGGCATTCGTCTAACTGGTTTATAAGCCCCTGCGGGACATTCACAATGCGCAATTCAGCCATTTTTTCTACCTCCGTTTTTAAATGTGCCTGCTTCAAAACCGGCATACGCTTCGTCAATCATTTTTCCCACTTGCCATGGCAGAAGGTTCTGTTCTTGAATTTCGTCCGCAAGCATTTGAATCTGAACAATCTGCAAAGTGAAATCCCCAATATCAGAATAGCCGGCCATTTTTGCCAGCTTGCACAGCCGGTTATATATCCTCTCCGGTACGCCCTTTACGATCATATCCATTAAAAAATCCTCCATATTTACATCGCTATTTATAGCATATCGGCCATGCCGTCCAGCATGGCCATCATCGTTTCTTTCACCGGTTCCTGCTCCGCTTTTGGTTCGCTTACTGGTTGATTTTCGGGTGCTTCTACGGGCGGTTTCGCCACATTGCAGGCAGGCAATTCTGTTTTAGACGGCGGGGCTTGCGGCGGCTTTGTAAGTGTCTGCGGCGGCGCCGTTTTTTCGTTGTGAGAGGATGTAACTACCGCCCGTTTTAGATAAATTTCATTCGGATTGCCGCCCAAATACGCTACAATAGCCTGCGCCACAAATTCGCTTATAGACCGGCCTTTGCTGTTTAAGACACGCCCTGCGGCGGCTTGCACGGGGTCATTTTCATTCATGGACAGGGAAAAACGCATCCGGTTCTTTTTACTTTTCGGCACCTTTCTTCACCCCCTGTTTGACACCGGCAGCGGCCTTGGCCATCGCCTCATACCCTTTCGCGTTAGCCAGTGTATCGGTGACAAATTCCGCATGTTTGAGCCTGCCGGATTGCTCCAGCATTGGGCGTAGCAGAAGCGCACCGCCGCCGACAAAGAACGCATGGGCAAAGGACAAATCCACATCATTGGCTTGCAGATCGGCAAGCAGCGCGTCACAATGAGCCTGCGCTACTTGTCTTACGGTTTCGCGCATTGAGGCGTCCAAGAGGGTCTCTTTACCCATAAGCGCATTGCGGATATCGCTTTCTTCCACTGTACCGCCAAAGCGGGAAGTCAGCACGGACGCCGCTTTTGTAAACAGCTTGATAACGCCGCATTCTAACGAGTAGCAGCAGCCGAGGTCAAGTTTACCGTGCCGGAGCAACAGCACGTCCGCAGTATAGCCGCCCACGTCCACGATATATGCCTTGTCCAGCGCGGCAATCTGCTCATAGCGTTCATAAACCGCCGGATATGCCTGGGGGAACACATTGGCGGCGGTGATGGTGATTTTGTAGTCCACGCCGTTGCAGTGGAATGCAATCTCTTTCTGATCGCGGACAAAGTACCGCGCGAAGCTCTCTTTCAGTCCCTGCATGTGGGCGGGGGGCAGTCCGATGGCCAGCTGCACGTCCGTTTGTTGTACCTCGCAGCGCGCCAGCTCCTTTGCAATGGCGAACAGGGACAGAATGTAAAAATCATCATTGGCGGTTTTATCGCGCTGGTAAGGGAGATGGGAGCCAGAGAGCGCATAGGTGTTGCCGCCGAACTCCATCCAGTCAGCGGCCATCTGCGGCATGGCCGGATTGCCGACCAGCCCGGACGGGAACGCCTCATGTGCGGTCTTGATTTCACTGTTTCCGTGGTCAATTGCGATAATCATCTGTATTCCTCCGTCTGTTTGTCAAACATATATGTTTTAATACGTTTTAGTGCGCGTTAAAACGTATTAAAACGCTTTCGTACGTTTTACAGCGTGTTCCAAAAAGAGGCCTCTATCCTTAGTACTGGATAGACAAATAAAAAGCGGCGGGCACCGAAGTACCCGCCGCTGGAAAACCAAGTATTGTAATTTTTAGTTAGGTATAGTATGATAAAAGCAGACACAGGGCATACCACGAAACGGTTAGCCCAACGTAGGTTGAAGTAGCCGAAT
>NZ_JBDNLG010000131.1:0-5265 GCF_047718355.1 Ethanoligenens sp. | reverse complement strand
ATGTTAGCTAATACTAACTTTATGGTTAAAAATAATGAGGTTAATACCCCATGATTTCTTTCCATCCAGCGGAATAAAAGGCCTGAAGCTCTTTAACAAAGTGGGTGGCCTGCTCTTTCGGCATGTCATGGACGACCATTTCAGCCAGGGCCGAGAACATGCCGCTGATTAAAAGGTGCTCAAGTGCGCTGTCTATTTCTTCGATTTCGTTTCCAAGGCCGCGCTGAACTTCGATGAAGCGGTGCGTTCCTGCCGTTTCGATTTCTACCATCGTATCAATATAATTCTCGTACTCTGTGCCCTCAGACTTACACAGAATCAGTTTGAAAGTATCAAAATGGTCATAGATATATGCTACCATCCAGTCCATGCACTCACCGGAGATTTTCCCCATCTGCCCGAGCTGCTCTTGGTGGGGAAGGTTTGCAAACCGGTTCTGCGCATCCCGAAAACGGTCAAGAAGTACGTTGGCGGGCTCGCTCACAAGGGCGCGGAACAATTCCTCCTTGCTGGCGTAATATCCGTAAAAGGCTCCGGTTGTGACCCCTGCCTCTTTTACAATATCCCGCAGCGACGCAGCGTGGAACCCTTTATTCAAAAATTCATTTTTCCCGGCGCTCTGGATAGCACGTAGAGTAGAAAGATCGTTCGTGCTCAAACACTCATCTCCATATAACGATGTTATATAACAGCGTTATAATAGCACGATGCCGTTTTCTTGTCAACCCGAATCCGGGTGGCTCTGGCAAATTTATTGGGGATGTCCGCCGCAATCCATAGAGCACAGTCCCAAACGAGGGCATCGTTTCTTAACATGCCTATCGCACCATTCTATCATTTTTAGAGAAACGTACGGTGTAAGCGCCCGATGGCCCTGCCCCATGCTTCATGCTCCGGCACCCGGAATACAATCAGCATCTTTCACATTTGCCTTCTATTTTTATTATTGTGCATAATAAATAAAAACATTTAACCAATCTATTGACATACTGTCCTTATTGATATAAAATACTAAATAGAAGCAAATGCTAAAATGAGTGTGATTGTATGATTAGACGTAATACCATTCAATGCACTTTAGTGCTGGAGGTCGTAAACAAACTGAAATGTCACCCGACTGCAGACGAGATATATGATGAACTCATTAAGGAACACCCCCATATCAGCAGAGGGACCGTGTATCGGAATTTGCAGCGGCTATGCGAAATGGGCGACATTCGAAAAAGAGAAATCCCCGACGGGGCTGACCGTTTCGACCATCTTTGCAGCAATCATTATCACGCAAGATGTGTAAAATGCGGCCGCGTCTTTGATGTGGACATGGACTATATAGCAGATATCGAGAAATCTATTAAGAATACTCATGGGTTCGTATTTACCGGACACGATATCGTTTTCAAGGGTATCTGCTCGGAATGCAAGAATAAGCCATAGGCATAACTGCAGATATCCCGGCAAAGCATTATTTAGTGCGCATACGGGAGCATAGTAATCCCCCGTAAATATATAATAAGGAGAACAACTATGAGGAGCATCACAAAGTTAGACCTGCAGTACGCACACAGATTTTATGGATTCAAAGGCGAAGCACAGTATCTGCACGGCCACACTGGCATCCTGACAATTGAGGTGGAGGATTCTATTAATCCCGGTGTCAATATGGTTTTCCCCTGTAATGAAATTCAGAAAACCGCATGGAAAGTCCTCAAAAACTTCGACCATGCACTGATTCTGCGAGAAGATGATCCCCTGTTGCCCGCAGTCCTTGATGTTTACGAAAAGCAGGGCATTAAGAACGGTGCGCCGACCAATACCATGAAGGGCCCTGCTTTCAAGACGGGGCTTGCAACTGCATATCCGGAGTGTCGTTTGGTTGTGACCAAAGAGACCATGACCGTTGAGGGTATGATCAAGATTGTCTACGATCTGCTGAAGGATAAGCTGAACATTGCGAAGATTACCTTTTCCAGCGGTGTTAACGCGGCTTCCGAAGAATTTGTGACTAAAAACAAAATTGACCGTTGCCCGTTGTGCGGTATTGCCTTAAATGAGAACGGTGTGTGCCCCAAGTGCGGATATAAAAAGTAATCTCACTCGAATTTGAGGATATCGCAAAAAAGTACACTATTGAGTTACTTTTTTGGCGTAAACACCGTTTGCCGATTGCTCAGCGAGGTACACACGAGCAACTGCTGTAACAGTCAGGTGTCTACGTCGCTTTTGTTGGACTGTGCTAAGAAGCCGCCGGCTGGAAATTAACGTGACAGAAGCTGCGAGCTGTTACGGGTCTCAGGCTGCTCCGCAGCATGGCTTGTGACGGAATGCTCTTGTTATGTAGCCGCGACGATAAAGGCCGGAAAGCTTATAGCTTACCGGCCTTTACATTTGCAATTGGTGTTTGATTTTTACCACAAAGTGAGCCGTTATCGAAAAGCCGGACAGAAGAAGGTTCGTAAAAACGACGGATGTCAAAAGATTACATCATGATGCATTTTCTGTTGCACCCGGCTACGCTGCAGTGCAATTTGCAAAGAACGCGCACTTAAATTCCATAGGTTTGTCAAGCATGTATTGTAGTCCTACAAACTTTGCGAAAATTACAGTACAGATTACCTTGACATGTGGGAAAATATATGGTACAATACCCATCGTCGCGTAATAAGCGGGTGTAGTTCAATGGTAGAATCCCAGCCTTCCAAGCTGGTTGTGTGGGTTCGATTCCCATCACCCGCTCCAGGACTGTGCTACAGTAACGGACTTATTTTTAAGTCTTTTGATTGTTCACAGCATTTATTCACAGGCAACAGGCGGTTGACCGCTGTTCTTGGCGTTAGACTCGCCAGATGAACCTTATCGCGCGCCTGTAGCTCAGGTGGATAGAGCAACTGCCTTCTAAGCAGTGGGTCGGGAGTTCAAGTCTCTTCAGGCGCACCAGTACGCGGGAAATTGCCACAGCCGTGTCCCTTGATGTTTTGTGTCATGCCAAACACCAAGGAAATGTCGCCACAGAAGATGGACAGGCTGCAAGACATACAGTGTTCAGCCTAAAATTATGGTGGGTATAGCTCAGTCGGTTAGAGTGCCAGGTTGTGGCCCTGGAGGTCATCGGTTCGAATCCGATTATCCACCCCATTTGCATATGATCTGCGCGCGGATATTCCGCGTGCAGTTGTATATTGGGATGTAGCCAAGTGGTAAGGCAACGGACTTTGACTCCGTCATTCCGCAGGTCCGAGTCCTGCCATCCCAACCAGCGGCAAGAACCGCTTTTATTACATAGTTCTCTACATACGTAGCAGAACTTTTTCATGACACATAATGCCAAAGCAAGCAAGTTATTGCTTTTCAAAAACCAACACCTTTCTACTTTTTTTATTTTTTTCTTGACATCGCAGTCGATTTTTGGTATACTGTTCAAGCCGCTTATTTGAGCCATTAGCTCAGTTGGCAGAGCACCTGACTTTTAATCAGGGTGTCCGGGGTTCGAATCCCCGATGGCTCACCATTTTATGATGTCCCTTGGTATTTGGCTAATTAAGGCCATTTATCGAGGGATATTTGCTATTATCCGGTTTTTTTGCAATCCGTTAAATCAAGGATACAAATTTCCTGTATCCTCGATTTCTGCATCTCTTCTCCCCTATTATATTACATCTGTGCAGGAATCAACAGCCCACCAGAATCATAAGAATACCCTTACAATCGTCTAATAGGTGCTGGGTGTTCCAAATGCAATTGCTTTGCTAGGCCTATACACTTGACTCTTTCAGAAATGCAGGTTGCTTGCATTGCGCACCCTATTATTGTATAATGGTACTTATTTCAAAATAAAAAGAACAGGTGATGAAATCCATGGCGTCCTCCGCACAGATCACGGTGCCGCGCTATTTAAAGATCGCGGTGGACTTGGCTGCCCGTATTGCTTCGGGCGAGATTCCGGAAGGTGAAAAGCTCAAGGGCCGCTCTATTCTTTCGACAGAATACCATGTTTCCCCCGAGACCATCCGCAGGGCCATGTCCATCCTCGCGGACAAACAGGTCGTAGAAATTTACTTAGGCAGCGGCATCATTGTTGCGTCCAAGGAAAAGGCCATCCAATTTGTCAACAGTTTTCAGGATGACGAAAGTATCTCTCATCTGCGCCGTGAATTGGCTCAGATGTTTGCAAAACGTGAGCAAATGGATGAGGATATCATATCACTGACCAGTAAAATCATTGACATGTATAAATATAAACGTTCCGATCTGATTTCACCGGTGGAGGTTTCTATTCCTGAAACATCCGGCGCCATTGGAAAGAGCATCGGACAGTTGGAAATTTGGCACAATACCGGTGCGACCATCATCGGCGTTATCCAGAACACGCATATCCTTATTTCACCCGGCCCGTACTACGAATTTGTAAAAGGCGATAAGGCGCTGATTGTGGGAGACGAAAACGTCATTGGGCGCTTCAATGCATTTGTTCAAGGGCTTGCGTAATCAGTGGAAACGGGGAAAAACAAAAAGACCAGAGTGAAAAACAGCGGCCGCTATGTATCTACATGGCAGCCGCTGTTTTCTGCACGAAAACATCCATGCAGAATCTGTCTCAAAACTGTTTTAGAACACAATATAGCGCTCTTGCTTTGCACCGCAAACGGGACAGTTTACGGGCGGTTCATCAATGACTGTATGCCCGCAGACAGGGCAAATGTAGATATGGGTCAGTGCAATATCGTTGCCCTGACGCACGGCGTCCTGCGCCTGCTTGAACAAGGTGGCATGAATCTTCTCAGCTTCCAACGCAAAATGGAAAGACTTTTTTGCACCGTCCTCATGTTGAAATTCAGCGGTGTGCAGGTAGACCGGGTACATCTGGTTGACTTCATGCAGCTCACCGTTAATGGCGCCTTGCAGGTTGTCCACGGTTTTTCCAATGCCGAATACGCCGCCTGCCGTTACTGTGGCGTCTGCTATTTCTTTGTTGATTTCACTGAAGTGATTGTAGGCGTGTACCTGTTCCGCATACGCGATGGCACGGAATAATCGCGCAACGTTTGACAGCCCTTCTTTTTCTGCCGACTTTCCCCAATACAGATAACGCATGTGCGCCATGCTTTCTCCACTGTATGCGGCGTGCAGAAAATCAGAGGTCATCGCGTTTTGAACACCCATGTTACACATCCCCTTTGTTATTCATGGAACAGTTTCGGGCAGCGTATCTTTGGGCGGCTGCCTTTATCCTCATTTTAATAGTATAACAATTACAGCAGTAGATATAAG
>NZ_JBDNLG010000130.1:0-5310 GCF_047718355.1 Ethanoligenens sp. | reverse complement strand
CCCCTGGCCGATCTGCCGGGAAAATTGAGAAACTTCCCTATGAGCACCTAACTAAAGGCAGGAGTTTGTAATTGAGAATGAATTGAGGGATTGTATGAACCGAAAAAAACAGCTACACTATATCTACAAGGACACCTTGAGGCACATCACATCCTACCCGGATCGGTGGAAACGATTTTTAAAGTTTTGCGATCAAGTCTATCCGCTGTCGTTTGAAAACATGGTGCTGCTCTACGGCCAGAACCCAAAGGCCACGTTGTTGGCCACCGAAGAACAATGGAAGGCAATGGGGCGGGATGTTCTTGATAATTCAGAAGAACTCTTTGTCTTTGATACGAGCGGCGATGAGATCCGCGCGGCGAAATTTTTCGATGTAAAGCAGACGAACGGGGAACCGGTTCCCGCACGCTGGCGGTTGGATGAGGATACGCAACGCAGCTATTTGAATGCTATCAATCAATATCGAATCCAACCGGCAGAATCAGTAGAACGTTATCTCCGGGACATGATTGCAAAGAATGTACAGAACTACGGTGCTTTTGCCGAAGATTCTTTTCTCAAGGCATTACGGAACCGTGGTTATGATTCAGAAAAAATAGCTGTTCTCCAAAAATCTTTTCGCCCCATGCTTGAACGCAATATCCGCTATTTGGTTGGAAACCGTTGCGGCTTTCCGATTCACAGCCTTCCGGCAACCGGCAATTTTCGATATATCCGCGATTTTAACGATGTGTATTCTGCTACGCTGTTTGGCGTCGTTTCCACTGACATGGCGCGTGCGGCGCTGACACGAGTGGAACACTACGTACAACGGCTTGAAGAAAAGGAGCATTTGATTTATGAAACTGAATTATACCAAGCAGGGACGTTTTCTATCTCCAGAAATTCAGATCTCGAACGATCCGCAGGGCGATCGCCCGCTGGGGGATCTCGGGAAGAAGATATTCCAGAGGTTGAAACTGGAGAACAAGTGGAACTTTACGATGCTGCTGGTCGAAGGCAATCTGATGGGCAAGATGCATCAGGCCGAGGAGAAGGCCAATCAGAGGCTGCCGAAACTGATCAAGGAGATGATGTCGAAAGAACAGCTCCCGGAGGATACGAAACTACGGGGGCTGCGGATACAGGCGATACGGAATCAGGCGGAGGAACAGATCATCCGAGAGATGATGCAGAGCTTGAGCTGACCGCGCGAGACACCTCGGAGCCATCGAAGGATGGCTCTATTTTCTTGCCTGAAATCGTGGTGGAAGAAGAACTGGCAACAGTACTTCTTTGCCCTCCGGAACAGCCACCAACTAAAAGACAAATGGCCTTGAGCGAAGAAAACTTGCGCGAAACGGTTGGCGGCCCGTACATCGAACTTGAATATAAAGCTGGTGTCTCCTGTATCTGCAAACCACCTCATTTTGACGGCGGCGACGTATTTAATCGCATGGTATCAGGAGAACTGACAGCCGGCCCCATTGTATTTGTCCATACAAATCCAGATGGCTCGTATGCATCACTCTCTCCAGACGAGCTTCAAAATCTGAAATTGAAATTTGCGGCGCCTCTGATCGATGCTGGCCGCAAAATGGATAGATTCCATGCGCTTTTGGATGCGGTGCAAAGCAATGATGCTGAAAAGGTGTCCCGGATGCTCATTGGTCATAAGGAGAATGCCAATAAACTGATTGCTGGCGCGACACCTCTGCATTACGCCGTCGAACATGGAGCTGATAAAAGCGCCGATGTTCTGCTCAAAAGTGGCGCGTATGTGGATGCTATCAACGAGGAGCGCAAAACGCCGCTTTTCCGAGCGGTGGAACGCGGGGATGCAAAGATGACACGGCAGTTGCTTAAAGCCGGTGCTGATCCAGATCTAAGTGACGGCAAACATTTTATACAGGATGTTGCCGTATCCAAAGCAATCAAATCCATGCTGGATGAGTACAGTTTGAGCAGACAAAATGGATTAGGACGTGGGTTATTACCTAATTCCAGCAGGAGGCGATAATCTTGAACAAGAAATCTAAGTTGTATTTTGCACTAATCGCTTTGGGTATAACAGCTTTTCTTATGTGCCTTACAGCTATGCTAATCAATGTAGCTCTGCATTATATTATGCTCCTAATTGGTTTGCTGCCGGTAGTTATTAGAGCTGTTAAGTCGAATACAAACGTTTCTCCTATGTTTTCGTTCAAATTCAGTTATCTGTTTTCTCCTGTTTCGCGTATACCCTGGTACATCCCATGGCTATTCGCTGCATTACTTGTGATGATGCGCGGAAGAAAACTAGTCTGGAGGGTGAGTGATCATATTTTGCGCAGACTGCCGGGGCAGGAACCGGATCTTGAAGGTAGTCAGCGCTGGGCAACAAATAAAGAAATCACGAGGTATCTTCAGCCGATACCTAAAAGTGGCATTACTCATGCCAGAGTTACGGGAATTTTACTAGCCGAAACTGATTTCTTTTATTTTGTGGACAAGCAGGCGGTTAACACGCTGGTCATTGGTACTTCTCGAAGCGGCAAAGACATGCTCATCATATTAAATACCATTCGTTTGGCCAGTCAAGGCCGCAATCAGGAGTCTTTTTTGGTGTTTGACTTAAAAGGCGAAGACCTTGAAAGCTGCTATGCATTTTTGAAGAGCAAAGGCTATGTTGTGGATGTGATCAATCTGGCCGATCCCAAACGCAGCTCAAAGCGAGATCCTCTCTTTACAATCAAGAAGAAATATTTAGAA
Source organism: Ethanoligenens sp. (assembly GCF_047718355.1). Lineage (NCBI taxonomy): Bacteria > Bacillati > Bacillota > Clostridia > Eubacteriales > Oscillospiraceae > Ethanoligenens > Ethanoligenens sp. The sequence continues at coordinate 2,580 of NZ_JBDNLG010000130.1, read as the reverse complement.
GAGGTAAAAGCAGGCGATGAGGATTATTCCGCGTCCATAGAGCTGGTAAAGGAGCTGGCACAGATTCTGACGGACAATCCACAGTCCGATCCGGTCTGGCCAAACAGTGCCAGAGCGCTGCTCACTGCTATTATCATCTATATGCTGGAAGATGGTTACAAGCGTGGCCAACTGGAACTCGTCAACATGTATAGTGTACTCAACTTCTTTTTAGAGTATGGAAAAGCAACCGTTCGAGTCGGCAAACAGAAAGAAAACGCCCTTGATCATCTTTTCAATCAGCTACCGGTCGGACATCCAGCAAAAATGGCGTACTCGCCCAGTAATTTTGCAGATGGTGAGATGCGTTCTTCTATTTTCTCAACTCTGGCCACTAATCTTGATATTTTTGCCGACACCGGTATCGCCCGCCTGACCAGCGGAAACGATGTGGACTTTGCGGGACTTGCCGATCCGGACAAGCCCCGTGCACTGTTTATCATCGTGCCGGAAGGCCGCACGACGCGCTATCCGTTAGCAGCGCTGATGATGGCACAGGCATACTCCGAACTGGTGGAAATCGCCCGTGGATGCCCCGGAAAGCGTTTAAAACGACGCGTGCGCAATATTTGCAATGAGTTTGGCAACATGCCGCAGATAACAGGACTCAGCACAAAAATCACAACAGCCCTCGGTCACAATATCCTGTTTGATCTCTATGTGCAGTCCCTGTCCCAATTGGAGGAGCGTTATGGCCGCCTAAACGCGATGTCCATCCAAGGAAACTGCGGAAACTGGGTATACCTCAATAGCATGGATGTCAACACCAACAAATATGTGTCTCAGTTGCTGGGCAACGGCACGCGGGAATACAAAACCTACAATTCAGAGACAGGTGATTTGGTTGATCAGCACCGCATGAGTCATTATAAATCCCGTCCCTTGAAAATGCCGGAAGAACTCCCCCGAATGCCTTTTGGCGATATGGTCGTCGTCAGACAGCGCTGCTTTCCGATTTTTTCACAAATCACGCCGTTCTATTCGTATAAACTCCCGGTCACACCAATTGAAGAGATTGCCTTACCGGAGAACAAAGCCCCTCTGCGGGATCTCCTTTATCCTTTTAAACCCGTCGCAACACCAAAAAAAGATACCGCGTCTTTGCCCGAAGACGACGATGCAGCGCCGGCCGCAGCTAATGTCGGCGGAGATCCCGGCGGCCATAAGGCAATCAGCATTGATTCTAAGCTACAGAGTGTCCTAAACAACATCGACATCCTAACGCACGGGAAATTCCGTCATGCCGTCGAGAAACGCAACGCAAACGCCTTATATGCTATAATTGAAAAGTATCAGGAGTCCGGCCAGCTGAATATGGAGCAGGCTGAATTGCTGGAAACCTATGTTGACGATCTTTCCGACACGAGGGAGTAATCTATGAAAAAAACAATCGCCCTGTTAGCCTTTGTAATGCTTTCTGCCGCACTTTTATCGGGATGCAGTTCTGTATCAAATTCCCTTGCGCCCGCCTCATCCACTCCCATTTCTGTGACCTCTGTCGGGGGCGGTGATGTATCCGTTTATTTTCCTCGCGCCGGGCAGGATGCCGAAGGCCAGCTGATCAGTGAGCTGGGTACCGCCAAGAAGACGCTGGATGTTGCCATTTACAGTTTTACCGATACCAAAATTGCGGACGCCATCGCCGCGGCGAAAAAACGTGGCGTGACCGTGCGCTTGATCTCCGACCGCGAATGCTCCAGCGAAGTAGCGCAGAAAAAGGCTTTGAATGTAGTGAAAGCTGCCGGTATCCCAATCAAGATTAACAGCCACCAGGGCATCATGCACCTAAAGGTTTCCATCATTGACGATAGTGTAACGACGACCGGCAGCTTTAATTATACCAGAAGCGCCCAAAATGTTAACGATGAAAATCTGGTCGTCATCAACAACATGCAGATTTCGCAGCAGTACGAAGCGCAGTTTACGCGCATGTGGAACGATACTACGGATTTCCAGAACTGGAACTGATAAATATAAGTGTTCTTTCATCTTGGGGAGGCGGGAAACCGTCTCCCTTTTTTTATCTCTTTTCATCTCACCCCAAGGGTAAAAGCCATTATTTAAATGGTGAATTTTGGGGGTATAAATATGACAGGATTTATTAAGCTTTCGAGAAAGATGCTCGACTGGCAATGGTATCGGAACACAAATACAAAAATAGCATTCATTCATCTGCTGCTTAAAGCCGCCTGGACAAACGGTGTGCAGGATGGCACGGAGGTCAAGCGTGGGCAATGCTTTCTTTCCCAATCCAAGCTGAGTGCTGCAGTGAACTTGTCGCCGGGAGAAACCCGCACTGCACTGGAGCACCTCCAGAAAACAGGTGAAATCTCCATCGATGGGAACAATGACGGGAGCCTGATTACCATACAGAAATACGATACATATCAAGCAATGGATGCGGCATGGTACGTCCAACTCCACCGCAAAATCCGAGACTGGCGTTGGTATCGCAACACCAATACAAAAATTGTATTCCTGCATCTGCTGTTGTGGTCAAGCATTTTTGTAACACAGCTACCTAAATTGATTCAATCCGTA
>NZ_JBDNLG010000129.1:0-5486 GCF_047718355.1 Ethanoligenens sp. | reverse complement strand
CATATCATATTTTATCGCACAATCATAGCATCATTTTTACTAAACTTTATGAAATTTGGATGGATTCTCCCAACGCTATGTCTTCTTCACAGACATCATGCGCGGTCAAGGTGTACCCATTCGCGTCTGTTTTGATTTCCGTTGCCTGCGAAATGCGTTTTATGCCTGAAAATTCTATTTTTTCTTTTTCCTCCAGCGCCTGTTTGGCCATGCTGGCTGCCTGCGACGGAGAATATGTAACCGACAACGGTTTGCATTCCCGGTAAACGCGTGTGGTTATGGAGACCGGCAGCTTCACGCCAAAAAACGACGCGTTGTTGGTATAGGAGTACCGGTTGAAATTCCCTTGCAGCGCTCCAAAATAGAGCGGGACGCCGAAATCAAACAGATTTAGCGTATACCGCTTGATTTCCTTTCCCGTTTCACTGTACACGGTGGTATGGAACGGGATTGTGACCGATATGTCCCGCTTGGTACGCGCGACCGCAGTGCCCTGCGCGTGAACAAGGAGGAGAGCGCCGTCCTTGTCCTCAATGACGCCGCTGATGAGCAGCTGCCCTGCCGTTACAGCTTCACCGACCTGCACCATTGGCTTGCCGGCGTAGATTTCCATCCGTATGATCTGCCCGTCCCGTGTCGCCTTGACATTGCAGGGAAGTGCCTGTGGCACGATCTCCGGCGGATAACGTCGCTCCCGTACCCGGACATACGCCGTGCTGCCATGCAGATTGATGGTCACGCCTGAAAGCTCAGGAATGCGCAGCAGCAGACCGTTCTGAATGTAGCGTACCTGCAAAAACATGGCGAACGCTCCGGGGCGCAGTCCCAGATCGGCAAGCACATGCTCCACCTGTGTTGTTGAGACGCTTTGGTTTCCCGCTATGTCGATTTCCCAGACGAAACTGGAAAAAAAACAAACCAGTATCATGAATACCAGCAGACCGACCAGTATACCCGCGTGGCGCGCAAACCGTTTGGTTTGATACGGAACGCCTTTCTGCGCTTCCTGCGTTAGGACCACGCCGGCGCTCATTGCCAGCGGATGCAGTTTGCGGAAGTCACGCCTGAGCGCAGAAGCGTACAGCACGCCGTCCTTGCTGCGGATATCCCAAAGCGCGATTTCACTGCGTGCCACAAGATTTAGAAAGCGCTCGGGTGAGCCGCCGTCGGCACGAAAACGCACATATCCTAAAAAATATTGGATAACGCGCAGCAAAAACATCAGACGTTCTCCCTTCGCCGTTTGATACGGTCTGACCGTGCAGAACAGGGATTACAGATATTCCACCGAAAGGATATAGCCCTCGATGATGGCGGAATCTTTGCGCAGATTGCGCATGGATAATCCTCTGCCGGTGAATCGGATGGTATATTTGCCGACATGCAGCCGGATGATGGTTTCATCATATTCCAAAATGGAACAGCTTCCTTCCACCACCGCTTCGCGGTTGCCGGAAAGTTCCACATGCAGCATACCACCTGTAAAATCCGGTGGTATTTCCATTGCCTGCGCCGTCTTTTCCAGAACGGCGGCAGGAAGCTTGCGCAGCTTCGCGTGACGTTTTTTGGGGTGTTTTCGGGCCATGTCCGTCCCTCCTGCCCGCCGCCCGGCGGCAAAGTGGTTTCTGAAAATTCTATGTACGTCCGGCTATAAAAATACATCCCCGCATATACATGGGAGGGCGGCACGCAGTTTTGATGCTCTTCCATCATAAAAAATACGGAGTTCAGGTGCCGCCTTTCCCGCAAACGCGTTTTTTACAAAAGAGATAAGAGGACGCTTATGATCAAAAGTGCAAAAAAACAATCTCTCCCAATCAAGAAGGAGCTGCGAGCCTTTCTGTTGACTTCCGGCGCCAGTTTTTTGCTTCTGCTTCTGCTTTTTTCACCGCAGGCAGGTCTGGAGGGCGCGCGGACAGGGCTGCTTCTCTGTGCCGAGATCGTTATTCCCACGCTGTTTCCCTTCTTGGTGCTGTCATCTTTTGTCATCCGCTTGGGCATTGCGGAGCGATTCGGCAGACTGTTTGCCCGGCTGACAGCCATACTGTTTCGCCTTCCGGGCGCATCGGCTTCTGTGTTGTTGCTGGGCATTCTTGGCGGTTATCCGGTCGGTGCAAGCGCCTGTGCGGAATTGGTGGAAAAAGGCGTGCTTACCCGGGCGGAAGGGAACCGGCTGCTTTCATTTTGTATCAATTCCAGCCCGGCTTATATCATCGGAGCAGTGGGTGCGGGTTTGCTGCACAGTGCCAAAGCTGGTGCGCTGCTGTATGCGGCACATGTGCTGTCCTCTTTGTTAGTTGGCCTGCTGCTCGGCATGAGCGGTACAAAGCGCGCGGCCAGTGTATCAGATCCAAAACGCACGGTCAGCATGTCCGCACCCGGCGCATTAGTCACATCGGTGACCGACGCGGCGCACAGTATGCTGGGTATCAGCGCATTTGTGGTGTTTTTTTCAGCGTTGTCCGCCCTGTTGTTCTCCACCGGGCTGGTGGAGGCATGTGCACATTTGACGTCTCTGCTGCCGGGTATGCACTGGGTTGATGCGGAAACTGCACAAACGCTGCTAAAAGGTTTTTTTGAGGTTTCCGGCGGCTGTGATGCGGCGGTACGAAACGGGCAGTTCACTTTGGAGGCATTATCGGCATTTTTGAGTTGGTCGGGTCTCTCAGTCGTCTTTCAGGTGCTGTTCACTGTGCGGGACACCGGTCTTTCTGCACGGGGGTATGTGGCTTGTCGTCCGCTGCACATGCTGTTCTCTGTTTTGCTGACGATTCTGCTCTTTACTCTTTTTCCCGTTGCTATTCCCACGTTGGCCGGTGCGGCACCGTTTACACTGGCTATGCATAATGCGCCTGCGAGTGCGGCACTGCTGTTTGCGTGTGCGGTGCTGTTGCTGGCGCGCGCAAAAGTCTGATGTTGGGGACGGCAAGCCACCGTTCTTTTCTTTTGCACAAAAATCTGGTATGCTTATAGAAAAGGCGCCGGTTATAGCGGCGTCTTGCAACTGGATTTTTTATATGATCAGATGATAAGAGAGGTTGGAGACATGCGCTTGTTTCCCAAGAAAGCCCATATTGCTTGTAAACACTGTCGATACGGGCGCAAGACGATGGGTGGAGAAAAAGTCCTGTGCACACGCAAGGGTATCGTGGAACTGGATTTTTCTTGCCGTAAGTATCAATATGACCCACTTAAACGAGTGCCTCGCAGACGTCCGACTTTGCCTGCTTTCACACAGGAAGACTTTAAATTATAACGTGCATCACAAGGAGCGGGGCATGAGAGAAAAAAGTGTAAAAGAGCTTGCTGATCTGATTCTAAACGACCATTCTACCGATAAGGAAGAAGAAGAAGCGCTGCATTTGCTGATCGAAAAAAGATTGGCTAAGGATGTTTATGTAAACAAAGGCAAGAAAATCACGCTGGGCGACCGCATGGCGGATAACATCGCCAGATTTGCTGGCAGCTGGGGATTTATCGGTATCTTTATAGGCACTATGGTGGTCTGGATTATCTTGAACGCTTTGGCGCTCGTACATCCGTTCGATGCCTATCCATTTATTTTGCTTAACCTTGCACTTTCCTGTATTGCAGCCATACAGGCGCCAATCATCATGATGAGCCAAAATCGGCAGGAAAGTAAAGACCGCGCGCGTTCCGAAAATGATTACCTTATCAACCTGAAATCGGAGATTATCATCGCCGATCTGCACGAAAAGATTGATACGTTGCTGCTAAATCAGGAGCGGATGGTGGCAAAGCTCAACCGGCTTGAAAAAAAATATGCCGAATGAGCCGCATGGCTAAGTCTGGGGTTCTTGCACATTTGCGAGAGTCGTTCCGGTCATATTTTCTGACATAAAATACTGCAAAATGTTCCACCAAAAAGCACCGGTATCGTAACAAACGATACCGGTGCTTTTTGGTGGAACATAGGAAGGTTAACGAGGGTAACGCTTGCTCCGTTTGCGCCGCCGCATCCCTGCCTTTTTGCGATGGTTGTGGCGATAAGTCAAAATGAAATAAAGCACCAGCAGAATAACAAGTCCAATGCAAACAAGCTTAAACCACGGGGAATGAAAAAATTTACTGATTAGATAGAAGACATACAGCGGTGTGGAGCGCTGAACATTCTGCGCTGCCACCAGTTGTATCGTGCCAATTTTTTGTCCGCCGAGCAGCACATCCGCCGAGCAGATATATTGACCTTTTTTGACTGGCGAAGGAACTGATTTCGGCGGATTGATTGGTGTGACCGTTACAGCGGCTTTGCTTTGCGCCGTCGGAATCAACGCATTGAACTGTTCTTTTGGAACGAGCCGGAGATTTTGCTGTTTCCATGCAAACAGCAGCGGCACCTGCGCCTGCGGTGTGCCGGTGTTCAGCAGCTCCCGCGTCTGAAAACTGCCTAACGCCCATTGATACAATGCTTTTGTATCCGCAAACGCGGTGTTGGTCACGTCATTGTTTGCTATGGTTTCCTGCCCACCCATGACCACGGCGTAGTAAGTGACCCCTTTTTTCTGTGCCAAGGAGACCAAGCAGGCTCCCGCTTCAGAGGTCGTGCCGGTTTTGATGCCTTTGACACTGTCCAAAAAATATTTTGAACCGCTGGAAATCAGCAGGTTGGTATTCGATATTCTGAGCGCCGGCGTTACATTGGTGGCGGGAATGGTATAAGAGGGTGTATCCACCACACTGGCCAGAAAATCATTGGCCATGACTTGCTTGGCGATTAAATAGACATCTTTTGCAGTTGTGTAGTGATTGGGGTCTTGTAGCCCTTCGGGGTTGACATAGTGCGTATGATCTGCGCCCAGCTTTTTGGCCTCTTCATTCATCATATCCACAAAAGCCGAAACAGAGCCACCCACGGCGCGTGCCAATACCATCGCGCAGTCATTTCCCGATTTCACCAGCAAACCGTACAGTAGTTGCCGCACGGTGATCTGCTCGCCCACTTTCAGGCCCAGCACCGAACTGCCGGTGCCGGAAAGTGGTGACAGGTCGTCTTTTTGCACCGTGATGACCGTGTCGAGGGCATTGCCATATTTCTGTATGGTCAATAAGGCGGTCGTCAATTTGGTAATGGAGGCGGGGTAAACCTTTTGGTCTGCATTTTTTTCATAAATGACCGTGCCTGTGTCGGAATTTACCAAATAGACCGTATTAGACGAAACGGCGGCAGGTGGGTCCCATGCCAGCACATGCAGCCCGGAAATCCCTATAGCTACGGTCAGAAACAGTACGACAGTCACGATGGTTTTGCGCATGATGAACCTCCGATGGTTTTGCAGACGTGCCCAAATTCATGGCAGCCGAAAGCCGGGCAAACTCTCTACTGCCGCCGCACGGTCATGCCGCCCATATCCCCCATGAGCCGACATAGTCTTTATTATAACAGCTTTTCAGGAAAAATAAAATCAAAACGCCTGTATTCAAAAACATTTGTCAGGGACTATAAGGCAGTACAAGATGTATAGTAA
>NZ_JBDNLG010000128.1:0-5602 GCF_047718355.1 Ethanoligenens sp. | reverse complement strand
GCCAAAATTCTGCTTGATCATCTGGGCATCCTTTGATCAATTTTGATTTTGAGGGGGCTTCAGCACCGTCACGCTATCCGCAAAACCGCAGATGAACAGACCATACTCCAGACATTGTAACGACCAAAAGAGTCTGCCATACTAAGAACGCATGTATTTCGCACAGTAATTTTACATGATACAAACCGGCGGGCAAGGAGATGACTGATCTGCTATCACTCCAAACCGACCCACCTGGGAATCGTACCGAAAAACGGATGCAAACGGCAGACTGCCGAAATTGCCGATAAGAGAACGCGTGCATTCTATCCGTCATAAATAAAAACAGCAGATAAAAAGCAATCAAAAAAGCGGAATGCCGCAGGCTAAATGGCCTGCGGCATTCCGCTTTTTTGGCAGACTTTTCCCACAGTCCGCATCGCACCCGCTCATTATTTTTCACGGTGCAAACGCTATATAGTATGAGCATCCCCTCCCGCAAAGCCATGCAACAGCGAGTATACACAACAGTGAAAGATCGAAGACCGGAGCAATCACTATGAACACAACCCCATGGATCAATGCAATTGCACCATTGGCACTGTCCGTCACCGTTGGCATCATCGGCTTTTTCCTCAAGCGAACCATTGCCCTAGTGGATAAGCACGAATCCGATATTGGCAACATGAAAGAACGCTTTGTGACTAAAGACGAATGGGACAGCCTACAGGGCGACTTGCGTGACGAAGTGCGCAAGCTTTCCGGCGGTATCGAATTGCTGAAAGACAATTATATCCGCAAGGATGACTTTGTGCGCGAGATTGCAGACCTAAACCGTCGGCAGGACCGCATTTACGATATCCTGCTGGAATTGAAAGGAGAACGAATCATTGGATAAGGCTGAATTAACCCGCCGCATAGAGGCTGGCACTTTCGCCGTCGACAACGGCCGCGTGCTGCGCACCATCAACATTTTGCAGGGGCATGATATCAAACTGCACAGCCTGCAATATGCCCTGCCCGACATTCCGTCCGGTACACTGAGCGAATCCTTGTTTTATTTGCAGGACGCGGGCTATATACGAGCACGTGACACTGTGAACCACACTCACGCCGACGTCACCGGCATGAAAGAAACCACTGCCGTCCGCTTGACCGCCAAAGGCATCCAATTGCTCAAAGGCTATGTGTCCGACCCGGCAGTCAAAGTTTGAAGGGAGGATGCTCCATGGCCAATCGCAACCCTCAGCCTATTGCAGCATTGAAACCGGAACTGCTCGAAACCGTCAAACAAATGCTTTTATCCGGCGACAGTTATGAGGAAATTGCGGCGTATCTTGCCGGACAAGGCATACAAACCGACACGGCGGCCATCAGTCAATTTGCCGCTTCGCTCAACGCCGACGCAGCTGCCCTGCATACGGCACAAATCGCACTGCGGCGGATGATGAATGAAATTGAGTTTGAACCCGATTTGGACGGTACCGAGGCCATGCTGCGTATGGCAAGCAAACAAATTCTAAGTGTGCTCGCTGATACAGCCGAAGCCGATTGGGCGGAACTGGACAAAAGTAAGCTGCTTTCCTCCACGATAGGATTGGTTCGTGCCGCCGCATATAAAAAACGAACAGATTATGCCATACGATCCGCAACAGAAGTCGGCATCAACGCCGTGAAATCCATGCTGTTTCGTGCTTTGGCGAAGGAACGGCCGGAATTGTACAGGGAACTTGGCATGTTTCTTGACCAAAAAAATATCTGTATGCAAATGAAGAACGGGCAGCCATCCGGATGAGCGAATACTCCAATTAAAAGAGGGATACCAATGCACGGCACACCATATGAGGCTATCAGGCAACTATCCGAGTGGATGAGACCGTTCCATCCCGAATCCCACGACGGCATCGAACAGGCCAGAACCGATTTTTTCACCTTCTGCCACCTGCGCGCACCGGATTTTTACAAGCGTTCACGCACCTATCTGGCAGAACTTTGCCACGCACTGCAAACATTCTATGAGAGCAATGATGAGATTCTGATTCTAAACCTACCGCCCCGTCACGGGAAAAGCCGCACGGCAGGGCTGTTTGTCCAATGGGTTTTCGGGCAGTATCCGGCAGAAAAAATCATGACCGGCAGCTACAATGAGCGTCTGTCCGGCGCTTTTTCCAAAACCGTCCGCGATGGTATTTCGGAGAAAAAGGCAGATCCATCCAAAGTGGTGTACACCAATATTTTTCCCAACATACGGGTGCGGCGGGGGGAGGCTGCCTCTAATCTTTGGGCATTGGACGGGCAATATTCCAGCTACCTGGCAACCAGTCCCTCCGGTACCGCCACCGGTTTTGGCTGCACCCTGCTCATCATCGACGACATCGTCAAGAATGCCTATGAGGCGCATAACGCCCTTTTATTGGATGAACACTGGCGCTGGTTCACCGACACCATGCTCTCACGCGTGGAAGAAAACGGGAAAATTCTGCTCATTATGACCCGCTGGGCCACAGGAGATCTGGCCGGACGCGCGCTTCGCTGTTTCACGGAGCAAGGCCGCAAACCCCGACTGGTTGAAATGAAAGCCATGCAGGAAGACGGAACCATGCTCTGTCCGGAAATCTTAAGCCGCCGCTCCTACGCAAACAAAATACGCCTGATGGGCGCTGACATTGCGTCAGCCAACTATCAGCAGGAACCCATTGATTTAAAAGGACAGTTGTATACCCATTTTCAAACTTACGAACAGGCGCCGTCTGAAAACGGTGAACCGTCTTTTACCGAACGATTGGCTTACGTGGACACAGCCGACACCGGCAGCGATTCCCTTTGTGCAATCATTTGGGGCGTGTACGGCGTGGAGGCTTATGTGTTGGATATCTACTATACGAAGGCACCGATGGAAGTCACCGAGCCGGAGTTGGCACGCCGCCTTGCAACACATGAAGTCACACAAGCGCGCATTGAGAGCAACAACGGCGGACGCGGCTTTGCCCGTGCCGTCATGCAGCATCTGGAGCAGGACCTGCATTGCTACCGTGCCCAGGTGCGCTGGTTTGCACAGACCCAAAATAAACAGGCCCGCATATTGACCGCCGCGCCATGGGTGATGGAACATCTCTACTTTCCCGCTGACTGGCGTACCCGATGGCCTGACTATTCCGCCGCCCTGTCCGCCTATCAGCGTACAGGCAAAAACACACACGATGACGCACCGGATGCGACATCCGGTGTTGCTGAAACTATGCAACGATTACAGGAGGGATAATTTTGGGATGGATGTTAGGTGTGCAGAACGCCGTTTCCACAATCCGGCAGCGCATTCTATCCGTATTGCGCTTCCAACCCGCCGGAGCATTTTCCGTCACAATCTACGAACCGTACAGCTACGCCGCGAATGTGGCCAGAAATCGCATTTGGTATCGCGGAGAGCCGTCTGAACTATTCCAGTTTTACAAAAGCAATGGCGCATCCTCAACGGGAGACAGCGTCAACCGTTCGCGTTTCTGGGCGGCAGTCCCCTCACGTGGGATGCAGATTCGCAAAATACACACTGGTCTGCCCGCACTTTGTGTGGATAAACTGGCCGACATCGTGGTGACCGACATGCAGTCCGTCGTGTTCTCCGGACCGGACGCCGAAAAAACACAGACGCGGTGGAATCGTATCGCCGCCGAAAATGATTTGACCGAACTTGTGCGCAGGGCAGTGGTCGAAACAGATGTGACCGGTGACGGCGCGTTTAAAATTTCGTTTGACCCATCTATTTCTCCCCTGCCGCTGCTGGAATTTTACAGCGGCGAACAGGTTGCTTATACCACTGTGCGCGGACGCATCACGGAAATCACATTCTATACACCCAAAGAGCTGGACGGACAGTGCTACCAGCTTGCCGAAACGTATGCGTCCGGTTCTGTACGGTATACACTCTGTGACCGGCTGGGGCGTCCTGCCGATCTGTCCTTGTTTGACGATCTCACCAATCTATCGTCCGTCTCATGGGCGGAACCGGTTCTCTGGGCCGTTCCGCTGGCTTTCGCTCATTCGCCTACCTTTACGGGGCGCGGACGCAGCTTGTTCGACGGAAAATGCGACGTATTCGATGCACTGGACGAGGACATCAGCCAATGGACCGACGCAGTGCGCGCAGGAAGGGCCTCGCGCTATATCCCGATCGACCTCATTCCCCGTGACACGGTGACCGGTGCGCCAATGGAACCCAATCCGTTTGACAACCAGTTTATTGCCGTGCGGGGTGCGCTTGCCGAAGCGCAAAACGGACAAGTACAGGTCGTGCAGCCTGATATCCGCAGCGACGCGTATCAGCAGAAATACGCCGCCGACCTCGACATTGCACTGATGGGCGTACTGTCCCCTTCTACGCTGGGCATCGGGCTGTCCAAAAAAGACAATGCCGAGGCACAACGCGAAAAAGAAAAAGCCACCCTCTACAGCCGTGCCAAACGCGTCGCCGCACTGGAACGGGTACTCCCAAAATTGGCACAGGCCACACTGGCCGCCGAGGATATCCTCTCCGGACGCCCGGTTGGCGATTACCCCTGCACCATCAGCTGGGGTGAATACGCCAACCCCTCGTTTGAAAGCGTTGCCGCAACGGTCGGACAGGCCAGACAAAACGGAATCATGTCCATTGAGCAGGCAGTAAGGGAATTGTACGGCGATACCATGAGCGCCGCCGAAAAGCAGGTCGAAGTAGCTCGAATCAAGATGGAACAGGGACTTTTCCCGGGCAATGAACAACCGGCATGAGTGAAAACAAATGAGCATACGTTCAGACGATACGTATGTGCCCGATGAACCCATGTGCCTATTTCCATGCCGTATGTCAGGCAATACACCTCATTTTACCCGCGCATCATAAGGAAACTGCGCACCTGTCCAAAGCGGATGAAGACATAAAAAGCTATACGCCGCCGACAGGCGTAAAATGGAAACCGTCACCCGACATAAAAGGAGGAACTTTTTATGGCAGACCGCATCCAAACCAATGCGCAGGCATTGGAATCGACCGCAGCCCAAACACCCGTAACCGACAATGAGAAACAGTTCACACAAGCCGACCTCGACACGGCGATTGAAAAACGGCTGCTGCGAGAGCACCGTAAATGGCAGCGAGAGCAGGCAGACACGTCCACCGATCCAACCACCGGGAAAAGTGACAGCCTTCTGGAAGCTGCCAACCACCGTCACCTGCTTGCAGAGGCAAAACTGGCCGCGGTAACGCTCGGCGTGCCTGCCAAGCGCGCCGGTTACGCCGCACGGTTGGCCGACCTGACCGGTGTGGACATCGACGAGGAAAACGGCCCCGATACCGCTGCCGTCCAGAAAGCAGTGGAAACGGTCCTGCGGGATATCCCCGAGCTAAAGGCTGCCCCGCAGGACCCCAAAAGAGCCGGGATGCGCATTGGCGCAAACAGCACCCCTGTCAAACCCGGCAGCGTGCCGGAGGCATCCGCCAGCCGCATGAAACCATGGAACAAATTCCGCATTTGACGCTTTCATAAGATGAGAAAACCGGGTGGCATCACATGCGCCACCTGCCAACAGGAGGAATCATAATGGCACTGAATTATGCTGAACAATGGAACGACGCGCTGCTGGACATCTT
>NZ_JBDNLG010000127.1:0-5806 GCF_047718355.1 Ethanoligenens sp. | reverse complement strand
TGCCTGTCGCGCCCACACCGCGCACGGATGCATCCGGTACAGTTTCGCCTAGGCGATGCAGGCCGTCTTCCAGCGTTTCCACCGGGCGGCCGCGCGTGCGCAGATACAAAGAAGACAGCAATTTACCCGTTTCATCCATCAAAACCAAATCGGTGCTGACCGACCCAACATCTATTCCCAAATAGCAAGGCATACCCATTGCAAAAACCTCCTGTTTTGTAAAAAGTATGCGCGGAAATGCACATATTTATGCGTACCGACTGTGTGGGATGCTTGATTCCAAACAACGTCATGTTCTGCCAGCCGCTGTGGATATGGGCGCGGTCATTATGTTTTTTTGCGACATGTAATTTGTGGAAAAAACCGCGGACGTAACCATTTGCAAAAGCGGCATATCTATGCGATCTTCTAAGTTTTCGCTTGCAGCCGCCCCCCACAGCTTTTCATGCGGCGCATTTGCCGGCGCGGCAAAAACATGCTATGCTGGCAGTATGGGTGCGGCACTGGCCCTCCGCCCCACCAAACGTTCCCGGTCGACCGGCCGAAACCAAAAGACATGTCGCCCACTGTGCCCTAAGCAGGGCTATTGCACGAGAAAGCTGCCCCGCCGGCTTTGCCGCGCGCGGTATGCGCTTTGGGCTTGCATCTTTTGTCATCCTTTTACACATATGCGCGCAATGACATGTTTGCCCAACCCCCAAAAGGAGAGGAAACACCTTGCGTTTTCAATGGAAAAAGAGTATTGCCATCGCCGTGACGACAGCCGTCCTGCCGCTCTCGGTAGCAGCCGCAGCTCCCCAAACAAAAACAAGCGCCTGTAATCCGCTGGAATCCGCCTGCAAAACTGTCGTATGCAGTGTGCAAGGCACCTGCAAAGATGTCCAGCAGTACGTGCTGTCCCTGTTCGGGGAAAAAGGCGTTGCCTCTGCATCCAAAACCATCCCCTGCAAAACCGTAAGCAGAATGGCCAGCAAGGCGCCGGCACAGGCGAACTGCCCGGTTTCCGCCGCTTCACAGCCCAATTGCACCACGTCCGCGTCCTCTGGTGCTGTGCATAAGTCATCGTCTTCGACCGCGACTCCCTCCACACCGTCCAGCCAAGCCTCTTCCAAAACGACCTCCTCAACCACATCGCAGTCCTCGTCATCGACCGTCAGCAAACCTGCATCCTCTTCATCTTCTACAGCAGCCGGTTCGACAGCTTCCCAGTCTGTTTCCTCGACCCCCTCTTCTTCCACCGGCGTTGCCGGTTTGAGCGCGGCTGAAAGTGAAGTGGTCACGCTGGTCAACCAACAACGTGCGGCAAACGGCCTTGGCGCACTGACTGTCAATGCCAGCCTTGCCAACATGGCCCGGGTAAAATCGCAGGATATGATTACCAACAATTATTTTGCCCATCAATCGCCTACGTATGGCTCGCCGTTTGATATGATGAAACAGTTCGGCATTTCTTTCACCGCCGCAGGCGAGAACATTGCCTACGGTCAACCCACCGCACAGTCGGTTATGGACGCGTGGATGAACTCCCCCGGACATCGTGCCAATATTCTAAACAGCTCTTATACGCAGATCGGCGTAGGCGCTGTTAAGAACAGCAACGGCACCATCTACTGGACACAGGAATTTATCCATCCGTAAAACAGGCAGACGTCCCACAGGCAATAATCGACAACCCGCCCACCCACTGGGTGCGCGGTTTCTCTATGCCATTATGCAAAATCGTGCGGATGCCGTGAAAGATAGTCCCGCAGACATGCAACTGTATTCCGTGAGGGATTGTGCAGAACATAATCCAGCAACGCGTGCTGCACATGTCCGCAGGCAGCGCCGGCGTACCCCATATCGACCAGTTCCCGACCGCGCAGTGCCAAATGCGTCGGGAGATACGGCTCCCCGCGTGCCAAAATGCCCGCCAGCAACGCACGCTGCTCTTCCACATGTTCGCCAAGCAGCAACCCGCGCAAAAGCAGCCCTTCATCCAGCAGCGCAGGCGATATGTGCGCCAGATGCTTTTTCAGTGCCAGCGCATTGTCGGGCAACCGCTCCTTTAACACCTCTACCAGCGTGCGTACCTCGTCTGCCAGCCGATTTGCAAAGCGCAATCGTTCAAAAAGCAGTTGCATATCCAGATGCGTAAGAAAAACAAACGCCGCCCAACGCGGCGCAGCGTGATTGGGCACCCGTTCCATTCCGTCCGGCGGGCAAACCGGGCCAACCGGCAGTCCAACAGCTTGCCACACGCCCGCGAGTTCCGGCCAAAAAGCCACTGTGGGAGACGGGCTGCAAAGCAGCTTTTCCCATTCTGCCCGCACCCGCTCCGCACTCAGGTGTGCAACCAACGGCATGGCGGTTACTGCCGCCGTGCGCGTACAGGATTCGATCTCAAACCCAAGCTGTGCTGCAAACCGATAGGCGCGGAGAATACGCAGCGCGTCTTCCGCAAAGCGCAGCGCCGGCTCTCCCACCGCGCGCACCAGCCCGGCACGCAAATCCTTCGAGCCGCCAAACGGATCGCACAGTCCTCGGGTCGGATGCCATGCCATCGCATTCATTGTAAAGTCGCGCCGCGCCAAATCATCCCGCAGGCACACACCAAACGACACGGAAGCGGGATGCCGGACATCCCGCGTGCCCGATTCACTGCGAAACGTCGTCACCTCAGCGTGTGCATCCCCACAGAAAACAGTCACCGTCCCATACCGCAGGCCAGTCGGAAGTGTTTTGGGGAAAAGCGCCTGCACCCGTGCCGGTGTGGCGGCAGTCGCAATGTCGATGTCCTGCGGCACACGTCCCAGCAGACTATCGCGCACACAGCCGCCCACCAGCCACGCCTCAATGCCGGCTCGATCGAACACCGCCAGCATCTCCATCATTCCCGCAGAAAACAGCGGATTCATGTCGGCAGACTTTTGCCGCACAGCTTCATAACAAATGCGCAGATGTCATCCGTAGCATGGGGTTTGCCAACCAACTGAATGTTTGATTGCATATTTTTGAGCTTTTGCGGATATAAAAACAATTGATAAAGCGCCTCGTCCACCGGGTAGGTATTGGTGACATTGACAGCCAGTCCGTTATTGACCAAAAATTCCACATTGCGTTCTTCCTGACCGGGGATCGGGTTCATCATCAGGATGGGCAGATTTTTGGCAAGCGCTTCGCTGGTGGTCAGCCCGCCTGGCTTGGTAATGATGCAGTCTGCCGCATCCATCATCACATCCACATTGTCCACAAACCCGTAAACACAGACTTTCTTACGGGTGGTAAGCCGCCGAATCTTCTGGTAAGCGTGCTTGTTGTTGCCGCAAACAGCCAGCACCTGAAAATCGTTGTCCAAATGATCGATTTGTTCAATCACACCCGCGAGGTTGCCGTGCCCCATGCTGCCACCCATCACCAATACGGTAAAGCGGTCAGGGGCAAGCTCCAGTGCCGCACGTGCCTCTGTTTTTTCCATATAGGACGAAAACTTCGGCTGAATAGGGATACCGAACGGCAGAATCTTATGAGCATCAATGCCTTTCCAAACAGCCTGATGCGTCAGCAGTTCACTTGCTGTCACAAAATAGTCAATCTGGTCAACATCCTGCCAAAACGGATGGATTGTAAAGTCCGTGATGATACCAATGGTTTTTGCACGGATACGACCATTCTTCTTCATAGCATTGATGAGCTGTGCGGAAAAAATATGTGTGCAGATGATGACATCCGGTTGGAACTCACGCCGCAAAAAACGGGCCAGCTTCAGTGACATGATGGAATTTGCCGCATTCAGCACTGAATATTTGGAATTGCTTTTTTCTTTATGTTCAGCAAAACGATAACCCACGCCATAGGCCATCGGCGTTATGGAAGTTGCAATCAGATAGCCGCGCGCAATCGTCTGGTACAATGGGGGACTGATATAACGGTAGGAGTCCAATATCCGACATTCCGCCCCGATGGCGTTGAGCTGTTCGCTTAATGCTTTCGCCGTAGCATTGTGTCCCTGCCCGGCCGTATTGGTCAGCAGCAGAACTTTCATGCGCCTTGCCTCCATGACACGCGCAGCCTGTCTCAGGCTTTTGCGTGCAAAAATTTTATACAGTATTTTACAGAAATTCCTAACCTCATTATAGCATAACCAGACAGCGCACACAACACGCCCCATTTTACAAAAAGCACCCAGCCTGCCAAAACAGGTCGAGTGCTTTTGGTGCAGAGCCAAACCGTTATTTTTTGTGCTCAGCGCAAACGTACATCAGTCATCCTCGGGGCGGGCCGCATACAATCTGGCCCTGCAATATAACGAATCGGCGTCTATGTTGGTTATCCGTTCAGTCAGCAATGTACTCAGACTGTCTTTATGCCCGTAATTATCCACGCCGCGCAGAGTGACAGATTCCCACGTATAGTCCTTTAGGATGCCGGTCACATCTCTCTCACCGCTGTTGGCAAGTTCCACGGAAAGCAGCCAGCCCTTCTGGATACATACGTTGAAAAAGCCATGCAACACATCCGGAGAGGTGCCAAAATCCACCGCGTGCTTCTCCGGCCAAGAGCGGGCATAATACCGGATCTTGTCCTCATACGGACCATATGCATCGATACGATAGATATCATCCGTCCGCAGCAGCCGATAGCCGTCGTAGATTCCCTGCGGCGCCACGCTGTTGAGTATCGCCCATTCTTCATCGACCACGTTGAGCACACCGCAGTCATATTCGCTCGTATCCTGTTCGTTGGTATAAACTGATACGATTGTCTGTGCCTCCGCATATGCTTTTAAAGTTTCCAACATTGCTTGTTATTCGCGCCTCTTTGTTTTCTTTAAAGTGTTTTGACAAGTTGCTTGATATACGCCCGAAAGTCGTCTTTGATTTCCTCATGAACCAGCGCCGCCTCTACCGAAGCCTTCATAATACCAAGCTTGCTGCCCATGTCATAACGAATGCCCTCATAATCGACACCCATCATTCCTTTGGTGCGTGTGAGGGTGCGCATAGCATCGGTCAGCTGCAATTCTCCGCCCGCGCCAACCGGTGTTGTTGCAAGAATATCAAAAATTTCAGGGGGAAGCACACACCTGCCAAGAATGGAGTAAAGTGACAGTACCTCATCCGGCGTCTGCGGCTTTTCCACCATATCGGTCACTTTGAAGATGCGGTCATGCAACGGCTCCACCGCCAACGAAGAATACTTGTGGATATCTGCTTCCGGCACCTGCTTGATGCCCGCAACGCCAAGACCGTATTCCTCATATGCCGCACAAAGCTGACCAATCGCCGGTTTTTTGCCCACGATCACGTCGTCACCATACAGAACAGCAAACGGTTCGTTCCCCACAAACGGGCGGGCAATCAAAACCGCATGGCCCAATCCATGTGTTTCCTTCTGGCGCATATACGTGATATCTGCCAGATTTGCCACATCCACCACGATCTGCAATTTGTCCAGCTTTCCGGCTTCAGCCAGCTTCTGTTCCAACTCCGGGCTGCGGTCAAAATGATCCTCCATCACCGTTTTGTTCCGGTTGGTGATGATGAGAATCTCCTCAATGCCAGCGTTGACCGCTTCTTCCACGATATATTGGATAGCCGGTTTGTCCACCAGCGGTAGCATCTCTTTCGGGATGGCTTTTGAAGCGGGAAGCACACGCGTTCCCAGACCTGCCGCCGGAATAATGGCTTTTTTAATTTTCATAGCACGTCCTCCTAATATTGTACAAGTCAAATTATAACATATGGTGTTATGAATGTATAGTTTCTAAAAAATATCTCAAAGTAATTTCACAGTGCCTTCACAATTTGTTTTTAATGATGTGGAA
>NZ_JBDNLG010000126.1:0-5837 GCF_047718355.1 Ethanoligenens sp. | reverse complement strand
GTATTGGATAATTACATTCTCATTGTTCATAATAGGATATCTTTCTGTCGTCCAATTCTCGCAGAATCCATATAAGCTATCTTTTGCCTTCGCTCCAATCCCTTTGACATTCGGCCTGATTGAAGTATTTAGGGGGCGCGAAGAAGGAGTAACGGAACTTGAATTGTCATGCAAAATATCTCCACAGGAAATGCTTATAACAAGAATAATTGTCATTGGTATCTATACAGCGATCCTCAATGCATCTCTATGTGCATTTGTATTTCTACAAGGTCAAGCAGATATTGTGCTATGGAGAATTACACTTTTATGGTTGACCCCTATGACTTTGATAGGCAGCATTACTTTGTGGTTCTGCTCAAAAATCAAGGGAACATATTCTATTATGCTCTCGTTACTCTGCTGGTCAGGAGCCTCTTACGTGTTTGTGACAAACGAGGGGCTGTTTAGGAATTTACTTTATTTGAATCCACTCTTCTATATCATTCCGCTTTGTGTTGGTATCGGGATTTTTGCTAAAGAAATTATAAGGCTGAAAAACCGCTACATTTTTGAAGGGAGAAATTCTGCATGGAACTGAAAATCGAGAACCTCTCGAAACAGTACAAAGAAAGGTGGGCAGTGAATAATTTCTCGATTTCTATCGGAGAGGGTGTTTATGGACTTTTAGGCCCAAATGGAGCAGGAAAATCGACATTAATGCGGATGTTGGTCGATATTCTCAGACCAACATCCGGTCGCGTTTTGTTAGATGATCAGGACATTCATCAAATGGGAGACAGTTACCGGGATGTGATTGGATATCTGCCCCAAAATTTTGGAGTATACAAAAACTTTACTGCACACCGGTTTCTCCTCTACCTTGCATCATTGAAAGGAATTTCGCGCAGAGTGGCCGAACCCAAAATTGACCATCTCCTCAAGTTTGTGAACCTTGAAGAAATGAGGTCTAAGAAAATACGCACATTTTCCGGTGGTATGAAACAACGACTTGGAATTGCCCAAGCCCTGCTAAACGATCCCGCAATTTTGATTCTGGACGAACCAACAACGGGACTTGATCCCAACGAACGCATCCGCTTTCGGAACTTACTGTCCGAGTTATCGTCAAATAAGATTGTCCTTCTTTCGACACATATTGTATCAGACGTCGAATATATAGCCAAGGACGTCATTGTAATGAAAAAGGGGCAGCTTTTACGACAAGCGCCTTCAGCAGAATTAATTGACGAGATGCAAGGCAAAGTGTGGAAATTGAAGGTGACCGAATCTTGCTTAATTGAGATGAAACAGCAGTACGTAATTGGCAATATTTTACGGCATAAAAACGATGTTGAAGTAAAAATAATTGCTGATGAAGCCCCGGGATCTGGAGCCATTTCAACGGAGCCTGATCTTGAAGACTATTATCTTTATCATTTTGGCGAGGAGGCCGTTCAGGATGGAACTTTTTCGGCATGAGTTATACAAGGTATTCACCAGAAAAATGGTGTGGATTGGACTTATCTTTGCAACTGCCTTGGTTTTGTTTTCTTCATTTGCGACTTCATCTCAATTGACACAAATGTACGGGAACATGAACGGTTTCTATAAAAATTTCTACAGCGGTAATGAAGGTCCCATTACTGATCAACTGAGGCAGAAGGCCAGCGAGTGGATTAGAACTGATGGGAAAGCTTTGAGCTTGAAAATAGCCACTGGTCAGGCAACCATGCAAGATAAGCAGACATTAGCTTTTTATTCTCAAATAGCTCAAACCGATACTTTGACCTCCAATAGAGCAGATAAAATTTCCGGCCTGAAGAGTGATGAACAAAAGGCCAATGACGGATATGACCAAAAGAAAGCAAATTTGAATATTTCAATGCTAAATGGTGTAAAAACATCCAGCCTGTACTTTACCCTCCTTTGGGCAACGATATAGAATTTCCTATGGGATTAGGGTTTGTTGTTATGGGAATTCTAATTTTGCTTGGGGTTTCCCCGATATTCACAGAGGAGTATTCGACAAATATGGATTTGCTGATACTCAGTTCCAAAAGAGGCAGACGAAGCGTTGTCACATCCAAAATCCTATCAACGGTTGTTTATTGCATGGCCGTTGCCCTATTTGTATTACTGTTCAATTTTTTGATTCAAGCGGCTTCCTTGGGAATACACGGATTAAACGCTCCTATTCAGCTAAATTCAGTTTTTGCTGATTCTCCTTATGCGATAACATATGGGAATTATCTTTTAATTCAATTTGGACTTTCCACATTAGCATGCATATTTTTTGGACTTCTCGTTCTTTTCGTTTCCTCCGTTTCAGTAAATGTTTTGTTGCCCTTTTTTATATGTGGAGCGCTTTTCGCATCAACAGCCTTTATTAATTCATTGGGATCTGCTGTGCCAACTGTTTTAGCGGAATTTTCAAATCTTAGTTATACTGAACTGATGCGCGTAGATGAACTCTTTAAATCCTTCAAAACCTACAATTTGTTTGGGCAACCTGTGCTATATCTAAATCTGACGATCGGCCTATATATTATTATTACCGCTCTTGCTATCTGTCTTACATATATTATTTTCAGGCAGCGTGAAGCGAAATAGAAAGTAGACAAAGCGATTTCTACCAAACAAAAAAAACACGAGTTTGGCAGGATGGTTTCTATGCCTTATTATGAATAAGTAATCCTCCAAATCCGTGGGTTTGGAGGATTTTCTTATGCATATTTTCACCACAAAGACTAACCGGCCGCCTTTCAGCGACCGGGCGTGACCAGCGGAATTCACCTTTTACCTTAACGTTCAGTGGGACACCCTCCCATTGGGCGTTTTTCTGTCTTCCGGTGATTTTCTTCCCCGATGTCGTTCACCTCCCGTCACCCTTCCCGAAAGTTCAACCGATTCGGAAAGGACGGGAAAGCCATGGAAGCACATATCATAGTCAACGGGCAAAGCGTGGCTGTTGACGTATCTGTCGAGGTTTTTTCCTACATGGATCGCGCAGATCACAAGGACGAAAACCTTGCCCATGAAAAACGCCGCCACTGGGACGGACGCGAGTTTGACGAATACATTATTGCTCATGAGTGCAGCCGGAGCTATTATGAAACGCCGGAGGATTGGCTCTGCCGCAGAGAAACCCTCCGGGAGATTATGACGGCGCTGGAAGGCTGCACGGCGAAGCAACGCAGACGCTTTCTGCTTTTCGCTTTGGAGGGGCTCAGTTGTTCCCAGATTGGTAACATCTGCGGCTGCTCCAAGTCCGCTATCCTTAAAAGCGTTGAAGCGGTCAGACGAAAATTGAAACACGCTTTGCAAGCTGGGTAAGCGAAATCCCATTTTTAGGCTACTCGGTGAAGGACTCTGCGCCCTATCACAAGCAAGAGAGACAGGCAGTTTCAAGCTGCCTGTCCCTCTGCTGTCTGGAGGTCAGCCATATGCCGATCATCAACCTACGCAAATATTACCCGTTTCTCAAGGAAGATCAATTTATGGAGGTATCCGAAGAAGTGGTCGACGCTTTTTGCAGACCCACCGGCAGGAAGATAATTACCGTCATCGAGTTTGGTATCACAAAGCCTATTACTCTCTGGATTACGGCGAAGGCATCGAAAACAGCATTCTTGATTTGGGGCCTTCTCCCGAAGAAATCCTCATGCAAAAAGTTTCAATAGAACAGCTTTATGAAGCTTTCGGCCATCTACCGCCGATTCAGGCACGGCGCGTGTACGCGCATTACATACTTGGCATGAAGAAAATCGAGATTGCCCGCGCCGAGGGCGTAAACGAAACCGGCGTTTGTTCCACCATTCAGGCGGGCCTAAAAAATCTCCGGCGCTATTTTGAAAAGAAAAAATGGATGGAGTGATTGAAATGGATATGCCGTCATCTCTGAATCCGGAAGCTGTGCGGGAGAAAATCCGCCAGCTTGAAAACCGGCAGAAGATTCTACTCAACCGAAAGGTCAATGCGGAGCGCAAAGCGCGAACGCACCGCCTCATTGAGCACGGAGCCGTTTTGGAAAGCGTGTTTCCCGAAATCGTGCCCATGTCGGGCGAACAGGTCAAAGCATTTTTACAGACTTTATTGCGATTGCGTTCTAACGGGGGCGCAGGATAACCGGCAGTCACGGAGTGCGCACTTATACACCCTTCGGGTGCCGTGCGCTCTGCGAGGCCGTTGCGCCCTTCGGGCGCGATGGAGGGCTACGCCCTCCAAACCTCTTGTGTAACCTCATGCCGCATCGAATTCTCTGTGGAGAATCCAATGCAGCGTGGGGTTTTGTTGTGCCTGCCAGTGAAAGGGTTTTGCTTATGGCCATCTATCATTGCAATATTAGAATCATTAAACGCAGTCAAGGCCAGAGCGCCGTTGCTGCCGCCGCTTACCGCAGCGGCCAAAAGCTCACAAACGAGTGGGACGGCATCACACACGATTATACAAAGAAGGGCGGCGTGGTTTATTCCGAGATTGTGCTTCCAGCCCATGCCCCGCCGCAGTTCTCTGACCGTTCTACCCTCTGGAACAGCGTGGAGAAATCTGAAAAAAGTCGCAATGCCCAGCTTGCCCGTGAAATTGAAATTGCGCTTCCCGCAGAGATTGACCGGCGCTCTCAAATTCGGCTTGTGAGCAAATATGTGCAGGATATTTTCGTTTCCGCCGGGATGTGTGCGGACTACTTCATTCATGATAAAGGAGACGGAAACCCGCACGCGCATATCATGCTCACCCTGCGCCCGATTCTGGAAAACGGCGAATGGGGGGCGAAATGCCGGAAGGAATACGACCTCGACGGACGGGGCCAGCGCATTCCGCTCCCCAGCGGCGAGTTCAAGAGCCACAGGGTCAACACCACCGACTGGAACGATCCGGGCAAGGCCGAGGAGTGGCGCGCACAGTGGGCCCGGTACGCCAACGCCATGCTGGACGCTCGTAACCTGCCCCAGCGCGTCGATCACCGCAGCTACGCACGGCAGGGTATTCAGCAGGTGCCCACCGTTCATATGGGCGTCGCGGCCTCACAGATGGAGCACAGGGGCCTTGCCACCGAAAAAGGCGCCGTCAACCGTGGAATTGCCGCACAGACCGTCTTTTGAAGGAGATCAAAGCCTGGATTACCCGGCTCTACAACTGGGCAAAGCAGCAGGCCACCGCCCAGCCGGAGGCGAAGCAAAGCGTTTGGGAACAGCTTCAGCAGACACAGGCGGCAATCCGGTCAGCTACCCGGTATGGCAAGGTTAAGGCTCTCAAAGAGAGCGCCGCCCTGTTCAACTTTTTGCAGGAAAACGGCGTTTCTTCCATACAGGAGCTCTATGCCAAAGTTACCGCCATGCAGACGGAGTATTACAGCCTACGCAGTCAGATCGCGGCCACCGACCGCCAGATTAGCGGCTTGAAAACGCATCTCTCCATGTGGAAGCAGTATACCGACAATAAGCCGTTCCGCCAGCGCCTTTCCGCTTTGAAGCCGCGAGCGCAGGCGGCATATCAGTACGAGCGTTACACCGAATTCGCCCTGTATGAGGCTGCCGTGCGGTATCTGAACGGTCTGAAAGACCGTAGCGAAAAGATCACGCCCAAGGTATGGCAGGCTGAAATAGAGCGCCTTACCGCCCATAACAATGCCCTTTGCCAACGGATGAAAGCCATGCGCCCGGAGATTCATGCCGTGGAGAAAATCCGGCAGACCGCCGATAGGCTGGCCCGGATGGAAAAATCCAGAGATCAAAGGCAGGAATACGACCGATAACGCGGAGGGGGGGTGACAGATCGTCACCCCCCTTGGCCAATTCGACCGACAAATGGCCCTCCATTGGCAGGGCTATTTTATTTATTGCTTTAAAGAAAGT
>NZ_JBDNLG010000125.1:0-5955 GCF_047718355.1 Ethanoligenens sp. | reverse complement strand
GGTGTAGGCTGTTTGTCACTAAATACCTGCCAGCGTATTGTTGGCCCGTTGAATTTGCAAATTACAATTACTCGCAATGGCATTAGTGTTTGTGAGGAGAATGATGAAAATTGGTTTGTGAAGTGACGCTCACAATTTTCTGAACCTTATGCTTATGAAAAGATAAGTTTTTCTTGAAAATACGTAATAATACGTATATAATATTAAGTGAGGGGTGAGGTTATTGACAGAGCGGGAAGTCAAAAAAAGGTTGAAAGATGCCGGCTGGACCATCATAGAAGGTACACGCCATAGCATGGCAGTTGACAATCTCAACTATCCCGGTGTGAAGATTCCAATACCACGCCACAAAGGAGATTTCGCATCAGGTACTGCAAACGCAATTCTTCGGGAAGCGGCGCTGAAATAGCCCTTTTTCTTGCCCCTTAAATAGCTATAATAAGAAGCCGAAAGGAGAGATTGTATTTGAAATATGCATATCCCGCAATCTTTACCCAAACCCCAGATGGTTATCAAGTAAAAGTCCCTGATTTGCCCGGCTGTATCACTTTTGGCGACGACTTACCCGATGCATTGGATATGGCAAAGGATGCCGTGGAAATGTGGCTGTGGGACGCGGAAAACCAAAAAGAGGCAGTTCCACCTGCACATACAATTGAAAATGTGTCCTGTGCTTCTGGTTCATTTACTAGTCTCATCCTCGCGGATACCGACCGTTATCGTAGAGAAAATGATACACGCGCTGTCAAAAAAACACTGTCTATCCCGTTGTGGCTTAACGTAAAAGCCGAGAAAGCCAACGCCCCGTTTTCTCAAATTCTTCAAGAGGGATTAAAAGAATATTTGCATATTGATTCTCCACAATAAGACGATATCTATATTTAGAAAGACCAATTACGGGGCTTTCTTTTTTGCACATTTTTTGAATGAAACAGGTAATAAAGCCGAAATGCAATCCTCTGGGCACTGCAAAAAATGGGTTTGAAGAATACGACCCGAAAGTGGGATAAATAGCAAAATATATCTTTACAATACGTGTAATACGTGCTATAATTGATATATCGAAAAGGGGGGCTTACCCATGCCGAGAACACCGAAAGAAATGATAAAATATCTGCAACAGAATGGGTTTGAATATGTCCGGTCAAACGGCTCGCACCGAATGTATCGTAACCCAGCGACGGGTAAGCAAACGACCGTTCCATACCACAACAAGCCCCTTAAACCCGGTACTGAAAGCAGCATTTTGAAACAGGCTGGTCTTAAATAACCTGCTATGCGATTGGAGGACATTATGTCCAAGCTTTTTTACCCTGCAATATTTCATCCTGAGGATGTAGGCTATTCCGTTACGGTTCCTGATCTCTATGGATGCGTGTCCGAAGGTGACAGCCTCGAAGAAGCTTACGAAATGATTACCGACGCAATCGGGCTGTGCATTACGGACATGCTGGAAAACAGAACGGCTGCGCCTATTGCATCTTCCCCGCAAAACATCAAACACGAAAAGGACGATTTTGTCGTGCTGGTTGAATTTGATCAACTCGCTTACACACGTCGGCATGATACGAAAGCGGTTAAAAAAACGCTTACCATTCCATCATGGCTCAACACAATGGCAGAGGAAAAGCATCTTAACTTTTCTGGCATATTACAGGACGCATTGAAAGATCAACTTAACCTCCCCAAACAATAACTGCTGAAAAAATCATCTTGAAAGTCCCATTTGGGGGCTTTCTTTTTTGCGCATTTTTTAAATGAAAGGGCGATGCAAAATGAGTGATACCCCCGGCGTCGTTACCGTCCATCGTTTTGTTCAGGCGAAAAACGCTAAGGGTGCTTACAGTGACTACGCCGTAGGTTATATGGGGCGACCGGAAGCATTCGACGAGGAAAAGCATCTGGACGATAAACTCTATCATGACAGTAATCTGCTACAAGATGTGGGCGGGTATATGGGCAACAATGAAAAAACAGACGGCCTCTTTGATGCAAATACGGATTTGCTGGAAGCTAGGGACAAACGCGACTATTCTGAGATGTTCAACGCCGCGCAGGCGGCCGATTCCTGCCTATACCAAACGGTTATTTCCTTCGACAACGATTATTTACGCGCCCATGGCGTTGACTTCTCATCCGAAGATGGATTGCACGATATTAAAGAAATGACCCGCCTTGCAGTGTCCGATCTCATTGCCAAAAGCCACCTTGATGAGCGCAACACTATCTGGACAGGTGCCATCCATACCAATACGGACAACATCCATGTCCACATTGCTATTTCGGAAATCGAAAAAACGAAATCACCACGCGACATACTGCCGGAAAAGGCAATCGACAAGATGAAATCGCGCGTGGCCAACATGCTCATGGGCGACGAAAAGCTCATTAGGCTATCAGATTATCTGCACAAAGAGTTACCTCACAGCATCGGCGATACAGCTGTGGAGCTGCGCACTGAAGCGCTGGAAGCCGGAAACGAGCTGACTGCCCTTGCCTGTCTGCTACCAGCGGATTGCGCCTGGCAATATAACCGTCCAAGCATGGCCTCGTATCGGGTGAAAATTGACCATTGCGTCGATACGATCATCCGCAGCAACCCGGAACTCTCCGCAAAATACGCTGACGCACTTGATCTGCTGGAGGAATATCGGCAGGACGTGCAGGATGTTTATGGTACCGGAAAACACGACCGTGCGCAGGAGATGATGGACAACAAACTGGTGGACTTCTATTCCCGAGCTGGAAATCAACTGCTTGCGGAAGCAAAGGAATTGAAACGCGATATGCCCCTTGAAGAAGGGCGCGAAAACGGCCTGCCCGGCGGACCAGAAGGGGGAAAAAGTGAAACGGATGATTTGTCAGACTCGTCATTGCCTCCTGTGGATGAGGAAGCACACGTCATGGATCATGCCCACCCCTCCCCGACAGAGGGCGAAACCTGGCAGTCAGGCCGACCAAAAGGGGGAAAAAGTGAAATGTCAGATAATCCACCCTTATCGGATGAAATGGATATACCGCCAGAGCCTGATGGGCCGCCCGACATTGGTTATGCTCCAGATCCACCGGCAGAAATCCCCGATGAAATTGACCGGCTTATAACCCGTGCGGAACACGGTGATGCTAAAGCACAGTATGATTTGGGCATACGTGCTTTGTATGGCCGTGGTGTGGAAAAAGCCCCTGCACTGGCCTTTCAGGCTATAAAAGATTCTGCCAGTCGCGGAAGCCCCGTTGCGCAGTACAAATTGGCGCAAATGTACCGTGACGGTGTCGGCACTGAAAAAAGTGATTTCCTCGCGGATGATTATTTTTACAAAGCCTTTCATGGCCTCCTTGAGCAGGCTCAAAACGGCGATGCCTATGCCAATTACCGTGTGGCCACAATGTATGAAAAAGGTGAGGGTGTCCCACAGGATGACCAAAAATATCAGGAATATCTGCAAGCGGCATCATACCTCGGCCATGCTCAGTCTATGTACCTGCTCGGAAAACAACTTGTTTCATCCGGTATAACTGATTTTGATAAGGGATTAAACTATCTCGAAAAGGCAGCTGACAATGGTCATGCAAAAGCAACAACACAATTAGGGCTGTTGTATCAATCCTTAGGTGATAATGAGACTGCATTTGCATATATGAGAGCTGCTGCCAATCTTGGTGATCAGCCGGCAGCGTATATGCTTGGGAGGATGTACCGAGACGGTATTGGCACACCAGCTGACGCTAAAAAGGCGAAAGAATATCTCAAACAAGGTGCCAATATCTTTTGGACGGATGAATACAAGGCCGCGCGGGCTTACCTGTATGGTTCAAAAAAGGTAGAGCAGGATTTTTCCACCGCGCTTTCGCTGCTCAAAGAAGAAGCGGAAAAAGGTAACGCATTTGCCATGTGCGACGTTGGTCGTATTTATGAAAGTGGCCTTGGCATCGATCCTGATCCGGACATGGCCGCCCGATATTACACAGAGGGACTGTCAGCACTGCTGGCAGTCGAAGAAAACGGTCACGATGCTTACCTACAGTACCGTATCGGGAAAATGTACCGGTTTGGGAAAGGCACGGAGCCAAACGACGTGACAGCCGCAGAGTGGTTTGAAAAATCTGCCGCCCAGGGCAACCAGTTTGCGCAGTACTCTTTGGGCGGGATGTGCTATCGTGGCCAGGGTGTGGAACAAAATTTTGAAACAGCGCTTGAATACTACGAAGCCGCAGCGGAACAAGGCAATGCGTTCGCTGCGTATGAACTCGGCGAAATGTATCATGACGGGATCGGCACGGCTCCAAATGTCTCCGAAAGTGAGCGCTTCTTTCAACAGGCGTTTGATGGATTTGTGAAAATCGAAGAGAAAAACCCCGATGATAAAATCCAATACCGTCTCGGGAAAATGCTGGAGACCGGTACCGGAACCACAAAAGACCCTGATGACGCCGTCCGGTATTACGAAAAATCCGCGAAACTTAAAAATCCAAACGCACAATACGCACTTGCACGGATCTATCTGGCCAGTCAAGACATTACGAAGGTAAAACAGGCCATCATGTGGCTGAAAAAATCCGCTGCCCAACAAAACCCGTATGCCCGGTACACTCTTGGCAAGCTGCTGGCAGACGGCAAAGTCATCAAGCAAAATAGCAAAGCTGCGCTTATCTGCTTTACATCAATTGCAGATAATAATCCCTACGCCGCCTATACCGCCGCAAAGATGTATCGGGACGGTATTGGTACCGAGAAAAGCGCGGAGCAGGCCGACAAACACTTTACTAGGGCGTTCCAGAGCTTCACCGCGGCGGAAAATGAAACACCCGATGCTAATCTGGAATACAGACTGGCCACCATGCTTCTGGCTGGCGAAGGCTGCGAAAGAAATCCCGAACAGGCAGTCGCTTATTTAAACGCTGCCTGTGAAAAAGAACACCCTTCCGCGCAGTACATGCTTGGTAAAATGTATCTCAAAGGCGATGTCGTTGCAAAAGATGAAAAGCAGGCGTTCCGGCATATCCAATCTGCCGCTGACAACGATCATCCCCATGCAGCCTACACCACAGGGCAGCTGTATCGCGACGGTATTGGTACCGAAAAGGATGAGCGGGCCGCGCAAAAGTACTTCAAAATAGCCTTTGAGGCATACCAGAAGGGGGAAAAAGAAGAACCGGCTCCAGCAACAGAATATCGGCTCGGTATGATGTTGCTTGTCGGCGAGGGGTGTCCAAAAGATGCAAAAGCGGCAGTCGTTTATTTGGATTTGGCTGCTGGCAAGGGACAAGAGTATGCACAGTACGCACTCGGCCGCCTGTACCTCACCAGCGAGGATGTCCCGAAGGATGTTGACAAAGCTGTGAGCTATTTGGATGCCTCCGCCGCGCAGGGAAACCAGTTTGCGCAATATGCCCTCGGCCGTCTGTATCTCACCGGCGAGGATGTCCCAAAGGATGTTGATAAAGCCATCGGCTATCTGGATGCCTCCGCCGCGAAAGGAAACCAGTATGCACAATATGCCCTCGGCGTGCTGCATCTTGATGGAAAGGAGGTGTCAAAGGACGTGCATAAAGGCTTAGGCTATCTCCATGCATCTGCCGAACAGAACAATCCCTTTGCACAATACGCGCTCGGCCGATATGAGCTTTCGGAGGGAAAGCGGGGGCTGGCGCTTGAGTGGTTTCGAAAATCTGCCGCCCAGGGCAATGAGTACGCTAAAAAAGCGATCAATTATATCAATCGACCGCGCACCCGCCCTCAAGTACAACGGCAGACCAGCATTATCCCGGTGAAAGCACTGTCTGCTGTAAGACGGCTAACAAATGACTATAACCGCCGTGTCGCCCAGCTCCAGCGTGAATTTGACCGAGAGATGGAACTTGAAAGAGAACAGTCTCAATCTTTTGAACGGCATCAGGAAAAAGGTAGGGCACCATAAGGAAGTTATGGAGAACACTCCCATAACGTTACCATTC